>JAUIJJ010000134.1 GCA_030431385.1 bacterium
AGGCGGGAGCTCCTTGAGGTCGACGGGGACTCTGGTCTCTTGATCCTGCTCGGATTCAGGAGTGGACGCCGCGCCTTCGCTGGTCTGGTTGCTGCGGTATCCGGCTCGCCTGAAGATATATTCCACCCTCCCGAGCAAATCGAGCGGATCGAAGGGCTTCTCGACAAAGTCATCGACGCCCAAGGAACGGATCCAGAACTCCGGGGGGCGGTCGCCGTCGGTTGAAAGTGCTGAAAGAATGATCACGGGCGTGGCGCGAATCCGCTGATTGCGGCGCAGGCGCTTGAGAACCTCCAAGCCGCTGACACGCGGCATCATGAGGTCACAGATAATCAAATCGGGTTTTTCTCGATTGGCCACTTCGAGGCCCTCCTCCCCGCCAGAACACGGGAACACCTCGTAGCCCTTCGTTCTCAGGACGGCCCGGACAATATCCAGAACATCCTGCTCGTCATCGATAACGACAATCTTGCGAGACATTGTACGTCCAACAGTGGGGTATCGCCAAGGCCCGCCCCTCACTCCTCCGGCGCCGCTTTGGCAAGTTGCAGAATCCTAGTCTAGGAAACAAGCCCCGACAGATTCAACCTCTCAACCCTGCGCGTCAACGCGATTCGCACGAATGGACTAAGGCCAGACGCAATAAATTGAGGCTTCTGGAGGTCTATTCGTAGTCTATTTCGCGAACATTCTTCTCCAAGCGAAGTTTTTCGACAGCCGCGCGAATCTTGTCTCGCAACCCCTCCGGGTCCGGAACCGCCCTCAGGACGAACGTCGGATGTGACTTGTCGGACGTCGTCAGATGAATATCGCCCTTTCCGAACAGCCTGAGGAAGAAGGGCTCGCTCAGCGTGTAGTCGCGCACGCGGTACAGCTCGATCTCCTCCTCGCTCTTGCTGAACACGCCCTCGCGATACCTGATGCGCTCGGTCGTGACGATGTACTGGCTCTTCTTTGTCTCCAGCCACTTCCAAAACACATAGGGGATCGGGATGATCAGGAGGCAGGACACGAACCACCAAAAATTGACCACATTGGAGGGATGCCCCTCCCAGATTACGGTTTCTTCAGACATCGTTCCTCACCTGCTTGATTGTTTATTGATCGAGCTTCCAATGGGGGTCGTCGTACAGATCGTCGGGATCGGAGTGGCGCCCGGGGTGCTTCATGCCGAAACCGCCCCTGCTCGCCACCTTGCGGGGTCTGCGCCGCTCCCAGGGGAACCGAATGTTCTCCCAAGTCTCCAGAATGCGGGGGAACTTGAGCATGACGATGGCGGAAAA
Organism: bacterium; assembly: GCA_030431385.1. GTDB lineage: Bacteria > Sumerlaeota > Sumerlaeia > SLMS01 > SLMS01 > JAUIJJ01. The sequence goes on from JAUIJJ010000134.1 coordinate 1,284, forward strand.
GATGCCCGCCAAGTGAGCGGTGTGACTGATCCTGCCCCCCATCAGGCCGTGTTCCTGGAGGTCAGAGAAAATGCTGAGGGCCATGAGGACTCCATAAAACACCGCCATGACTCGCAGCGGCATTGGAAAGAGAAAATTGACGTAGATAACTTTGCGCGGGTACCACATGATCGCAGCGGTCAGAATCGCGAAGACAGCGCCGCTAAACCCGAGCAACGACACCCCGGAATTCCCCGTCGCGAACGCGATGATCGTATGTGCGACGCCGCCCACGACGCCGGCGAGCAGCAGAAACCCCAGATACGCCCGCCCGCCCATACGGTCCTCGATGAGCTTGCCGAAAAAGAACAGGCCCAACATGTTGCCGAACAGGTGCCACCCGGAGATATGGGAGAACATGTAGGTCACGAACTGCCAGACGTGGCCGCCCAAAACGGCCTGCGATGGCGTCAGCATCAAGGCGCGGTCAACGATCGAGACCCCCGTTTGCCTAAACAAGGCCAGCAAAATCGCAACGGTGAGGAACACGAATACGTTCAGGTAGAAGACCTTTCGGGTGACCGAAGGCATGAACCGGGCAAAAAACTCGTCTGTTTCGCGAAGAAAGTCTTTCATAGTACTGACTCCAGAGGCAGGTTTCGGGCCACTTTGCCGAGCCTAGAGGAGGATATCCTGAAGCGCCTCTCCGATTTGAAATGGCTCGATGTACACGCCTTCGGGAATCATCTCCCGCACTTGCTCGACTTTCTCCGGACTTCCGCCAACAACGACGATAGGAATTTCCCGAGTGATGCGCGCCGACTGCAGGTAGGCCGCCGTGGCGACGCCATGGGAAGGCAACCGAGTCAGGTAAATGACCACCACATCAGGCGGGGCCGCCTTGATACGCTTGCAGGCATACGCGCCGTCTTGGGACTCCAACTCGACTTCCCAGCCCATCTCACGCAGCACATCCGCGTGGGCCTCCGCTTCCTTCTCGTTCCAGTGAATCAGGAAGAGCCTGCCGTTCATGTACCCGTTCCTTCCGGAAAGATTTCTGTCTGGCGGTAGCCGGGACGGCTCCAACCGACATCGGGACGCCTGCGGGAAGCAAGCTCATCTCGAAGGGCGGTCACGAACCGCCATCGCCGAGACGCTGCGCCACTTGGCGCACCGCTCCTTTCCAAACCCACCTGATCAACAGAATCTCCAGCGGAAGCATGATCAGAAAAAAGGCGACTTCCGGGAGGACGAGCCAGAAGAAAAACTCCCACGCGGAGAGAACCGACGGCATCGGAATCAAGCCGACGAGGGCGACCGCGATCTGGGCCAGGACCGCGAGAACCGCTGCGAAACCCACGATCCGCATAGCCGGCCCGCTCCCCCGCGCCCCGCGCGCAATGGTGCAATAGAATGCGTAAAGGACGATCAACACCGCGATAAGCAGGTCCTCCATCAACGCCAGCGGACCAATCGTCGCGATATACGCGATCAGCTCGGCCTTAGTGAATCCTAACGTGGAAATGCCATCGGTGAAGTACTGATAGTAAAGAATCGGCCCGGTGAGCAGATTCAACCCGACGAGCACTCCCAGCGGAACGATCACTTTTCCGATAGCCACCTCGCGGGGCGTCAGCAGCGTCGGCGCCAGGTGAGGCTGCTCCTCCGCCCAATCTTCCGGTGTCAGCATCCGGCTAAAGAAATAGAGAACCAGCAGCAGTTCTGGCCTGAGGAAGAAGAACAGAAACCCCGAGATTATGTCGTAGACCACCAACGGCAGCGGCCCGTTCGCATAGAGTTGAATGTATCCCGTCAGGGCCACGCGAAGAACGTAAGTCGCAACGACCCATACCAGCAGCAGCGCAAGCCACCAAAGCGGCCCGGCGTTGCGAAACCTGCGAAGCTCCCTCAGCATGATCGGGTTAGAGGTCATGGGAAATCTTGCACCGGGAATTTTCCGGATGGAATGGAAATTTGATTTCTCCCCGTCGGGCGAAGGATGAAGGCTTTGCCCAGCTTGAACCGGGACACTCTGAATCGTTGAACTTTTTCAGACTACTTCTATCAGACCTGCAAAGCAAACGGATCACTGCCCGATCCGGTGGGGTTCTCGTGTGCGTTGCCGCGATCTGGCTCGCGCTGGCGTTCACCTCTGCCTGGAGGAAGAGCACGACCGTCGACGAGGTTCCGCATCTCGGCGCAGGGCTTTCCGTTCTGGAGTTCGGCGACTTCCGCATGAACCCCGAACACCCTCCGCTCATCAAGGTTCTCTCCGCCCTCCCCGTTTACCTCCTCGATCGTCCGAACATGCAGGTCGAGAACGAGACGAACTTCATCGGCCCGTGGTTCGATGGGCTCCAGACCGAGTACGGCTGGTACCTCCTTTACGTCTCCGACGATTTGTGGGCGGATATCGAGGGGGTCGAGGAGACTCGCACGATTCCCTTCCAACGGAGGCTCATGCTGGCCCGCTCGGTACCGATTCTAATCGGATTGCTAGGCGGCTGGCTCGCGTTCCTGTGGGGGCGCGAGTTGACGCGCGCGACCGGTGGTGGACTCATCGCGGCGGTGATGCTCCTCTTCTATCCCGAGTACCTGGGGCACGCGCGCTTCATTACCTTCGACGTACCAACGGCGGTCAGTTTCGGCGCGCTGAGCTGGGTCGCACTTCTGTTTGCCAAGCGACCGGGCTGGGGCCGCGGCACGCTCTTCGTCATTGTGGCGATGCTCGGTTCGCAGACAAAGCTGCCAGTCACGGTGTTTGTCGTCGGGACGCTCCTCGTGCTGCTCGCTCTGAGCTTCTTCCCCCGCCAGCGGCTCAAACCGCTGGTCGTGAGCCTTCTAATTCTGGCGACTGCGGTCGGCGGAGTTTTCGCGGCGTGGGCTGGCGCCGGATTTCGGTTTTCCTTCCGCATGGACGAGATCGACCCCACGGCGGTAAGGTCGCGATTCATCCAATTCGATCCCCCGCCGGAGGATTCCGGCGTCCTTGAAAACGCCATCTACTTCGCGTGGGAGAATCGGCTCCTTCCCGAGTCTGCCCTCGCGACGTTCAAGCACGTGGGGTCATTCGGCAACCGAATGGTGAACTTCAACGGGGTTTGGCGGCATGAGGGTTGGTACGCCTATTTCTTCGAGACATTCCTCATCAAGAGTCCGATCCCGATGGTACTCGCGACGGGTGCGCTGTTTCTGAGTGCAGCCGGGTTTCTACGCAGAGGGCGAGGGCGTGTGAAGGCGTGGCGAATGTCTCGCGGGGTGATCCTGTGGTCCATGACTCTGGCGATGTTCGCCCTTATGGTGATCTCGAAAGCGAACCTCGGGCACCGCTACGTGTTGTTCATCTACTTCCCGCTGAGTGTCGAGCTTGGTGCTCTCGCATGGCGATGGCTGCTGGTTGGGGGCTGGAAGCGCTACGCGGCTATTGTGCTTGTTTCGAGCCAACTCATCTCGACGTTCGTTTCCTGGCCACACTATGCCACCTACTTTAACATAGCAGTAGGGACGCCCTACGAGGGGCTCAAGTACGTCGCCGATAGTAATCTCGATTGGGGGCAGGATGTTCCCCTGGCCGCACAGGCGATGAAGGAGCACGGCTGGGATGAAGTGAACTACGCCGTGTTTGGACACAACCGCCCGGACAACTATGGTATCAAGTATCGTTGGATTCTGGACCGATACCCGTTTGCCGTGAACATGCCGAAGGCCGTCGCACCCGATCCCAACCTACCAACGATCTCGAGCCTCAACAATATCGAATCGGTGCAGGCACTCTACCCGGGGCTCTACGACCGGGAGCCGGACATCCTGCTCAATTCACTCGTGGTGTATCTCCCCTTGAAATGATTGCGCCGGTGCGTGGCCGACGCGTAGCAAACCGCACCGACAACGAATCGAAGAAACGGACACAATCGCACCCTCGCCATGAGTTTTGTCAGCATCGAATTCTTCATTCTCCTCCTGCTGACCTGGCTCATCTATTGGTCGTTGAAACGCCGCGCACAGAACGTGTTGCTGCTCATCTCCAGCTACGTTTTCTACGGTTGGTGGGATTGGCGGTTTCTCGGCCTAATTTTCTTTTCCACGGTGGTCGACTTTCTTTGCGGCCTCGGCTATACCGACAAGAAGCAGCGAGTCCCGCGCAAGGTGCTGCTCTGGATTAGCCTTTCATGCAACTTAGGCCTGTTGGGCTTCTTCAAGTATTTTAACTTCTTCATCGAATCGGCAGTCCACGCGCTTAACTCGATTGGTATCCAACAAAGCGAGTGGTCGCTCTACATTGTACTACCAGTCGGCATTAGCTTTTACACCTTCCAAACATTGAGCTACACAATTGATTTGTATCGCGGGAAGATGAAACCGGTCACGGACTTTGTACAGTTCTCGGTCTTCGTGGCATTCTTTCCCCAACTCGTCGCCGGGCCGATTGAGCGTGCGGAGCACCTGCTCGGCCAGTTCGCAACAAAACGAAACTTTGATTCAATCATCGCCAAAGATGGCCTGCGGCAGATGCTCTGGGGGTTCTTTAAGAAGATCGTCATCGCCGACAACGTCGCAGGAATCGTCGACTATATATACGCCGACCCCTCGCAATTCAGCGGCGGCGCCATCGCGCTCGCGACGGTCTTGTTTGCTTTCCAGATCTACTGCGACTTTTCCGGCTATTCGGACATCGCGATTGGTGCGGCGAAGCTACTCGGCATCGACCTCATGCGTAACTTTGCCTACCCATACTTCTCGCGGGACATGGCGGAGTTCTGGCACCGATGGCACATCTCGCTCTCAACATGGTTTCGCGACTATGTATATATCCCCTTGGGCGGCAGTCGGACCAGCGAACCCCGACGCATTTTCAATGTCATTACGACCTTCACGGTGAGCGGCCTTTGGCACGGGGCGAACTGGACGTTTGTGGCATGGGGGTTCGTAAACGGAATCATGGTTTTGTTTTGGAACAAGGGAACGACAAAAGGAGACGTCCCAGGCTCGGAGAGACTTCGAGACCTCTGGAAGATCATGCCTGTCTTCGGCGCGACTTGCCTCGCGTGGGTATTCTTTCGCGCGGCCTCGATTGGCGACGCCGTTATCTGCTTCAAACAGCTCTTCACATCGTGGCCGATCTTGCAAAGCGCATCGTGGCTGGAAATCTGGAACCTTGCACTGAGGGAACACTGGATGGTGCTGGTAATTTTCATTGTAGTTGAATGGAGTCAACGGTGCAGGCACCACGGCCTCGCAATCGCACATCTACCGCTGGCTCTCCGCTGGACGATCTACATCGCAACGATTCTCGTCATCTTCATTTTCGGACAACTGGAGGCGGACGTTGCGTTCATCTACTTCCAATTCTGACAGCCCGTACCGTTTCTTCGTCCGCATCGCGCTGTTCTTGCTATTGCTCGCAGCAACGACTCAGGTCTTTCGACTGTTCGACCTCGGATATCCGACAATCAACGCGCCAACCCGCGAGGGCGACCGCATCTATCTGGCGTGGGACAACGCGAACTACGATCACTTGGAGTACATGTTCGATGGCGGCGCCGTGCGACACGCAGCCGACGCCGACATACTGCTACTTGGAAACTCTCGCCTGATGATGGGTGTCCGCTTCGATGCCTTGATGCGCGCACTTTCAGGGACGAACCTCAAACCCCATTGGTTAGGATTCGCCCAAGGCGAGCCGCACGATCTGCCAGAAAGAATTGTCGAGCAAGCCAACCTCGCACCGCGCCTGGCGATCATGAATGTTGATAACAACTTCTTCACTCCGGGGACGAGTCTCTACACTCAATCACTCGATAAACTCGGCAAGGACAAAGCGCTCGAAACATACGCAGCCCGCGCAGAGAACAACCGTTTCTGGAGAAGCTGGCAGCGCTATTTCCCAATCCCCCAAATCAATCGATGGGATTGGAAGTTGGAGCACAAACGACTGCCGCTGCTTTATCGCAGCGAGACCTACGGTGATTGGCTATATAGCGCACCCGAGATCATGATTCGCGAGAGTCAGTCGTTCGGCAAACCCCACGAAAGCGCTCTGCCACCGGACTATGATGTTCAGCTGGAAGAGGCTCGGAAGTTCGTTACGCTCCTGCGCGAACGCGGCACGGAGATCGTCTTCATCACAGTCCCCAACCCCAACGGCGGCGAACACCTCGCCCGCGCTATCGGAAACGAACTCGGCGTCGAAGTCGTCACCCTCCCGTGGGAAGGCTACACAACGTTCGACACCAGCCACCTAAGAATAGAAAGCGCGGAAAAGTTCACGCGACTGATGATGGAACAGGTGATGGAAACAGAAGCGTGGAACCGGGCGCTGAATCCGCCTACCAACTAGTAGTAATAGACATCCGTTGAAGTAACGCCTTTTCGGCAGGGGCCGATGCTCTGAAAAATCCGATGACTCTTGGCGTTGTTGTTTGTCCGTAGCTCAGGGTATCGCCACGAATCGTCCACTATAATGATCCCGCCAGTCTTGATGTGTTTTTCCGCGTAGCGAAAACAGGCGGGTCGCAATGGCACGTCAGCCTCTGTTCCGTCGACGACGATCACATCGAATTCCTGATCATTAATACTGTTCATGTATTCCGAATTCTCGAACTCGTCAGGTTTGTGAGGATTGAATGCGGCGTGGACGACCGTGACGTTTGAGATACTCTTGTCTGCCATTTTTTTCTCAAGCAACTCACCCCACTCCTTACTGTCCTCGACAGAGAGAACGCTCGCCGCGCGATTTGAGAAGAACAGGGATGATCCGCCGGAACCAAACTCGCACACCGTCATGTCCGGCTTGATGTAGTCCTGCAGATAATCAATTGCCGTATAGGAAAACCAAGGCAGCTCGAGATCAAGCGGCGAGGTTTCGCGCACGAAGTTCTGTGAAATCCAACTCGGTATGTATTGCGGGTGACGCAGCAGGCTGGCGATTGCTCTACTAACCCTTGTCACATTAGATCCGTCCATTCAGTAACGCTCGTTCCGTGTGGGATTCATCGCCTATACCTCTATGTAGTTCATTAGGGAGTAAACATCTTTGTCGCCTCGACCCGAGAGGCAAACCATGACAATTGCGTCTTTCTTCAGTGTTGGCGCGAGGCGAAAGAGGTGCGCGAATGCGTGGGCGGTTTCCAGGGCGGGAATGATGCCTTCCAGTTCGCTCACCAACTGCAACGCGTCGAGCGCCTGCTTGTCGGTTATGCTTACATACTTCGCCCGCCCAGACATTGCATAGTAACTGTGTTCCGGGCCGACGCCGGGATAGTCCAACCCCGCGCTGATGCTATGCGCTGGTGTGATCTGGCCATCCTCGGTTTGCAACACGTAGCTGCGGCTCCCCTGAAAGACACCAATCTGCGCGCCGGTAATTGTCGCCGCATGCTTGCCGGTTGCCATCCCCTCGCCTTCGGCTTCAACACCCCAAAAAGTCACTTCCTTGTCTTCGTAGAAAGGATGAAAGATCCCGATACTATTACTCCCGCCACCCACACAGGCAATCACATCGGTCGGTAGTTGGCCTTCCTTCTTGCTGATCTGGTCGCGCGCTTCTTGGCCGATGATTGATTGAAAGTCGCGCACCATTTTGGGGAAGGGATGCGGCCCGACGCAGCTGCCAATGATGTAATGAGTCGTGTCGCAGGTCGCCATCCAATCCCGCATCGCCTCGTTGGTGGCGTCTTTGAGCGTCGCCGTTCCGCTCGTGACCGGGACCACTTTCGCACCCATGAGCTTCATGCGAAAAACGTTTAGCTCCTGT
>JAUIJJ010000135.1 GCA_030431385.1 bacterium
GGGTTGTTGAAAATATTGGTCTTCGGCCCCTTTTCCACTATACGCCCAAGATACATGATCGCGATGGAGTCGCTGATGTACTCGACGACGCTGAGGTCATGGCTGATGAAAACGTAGGTGAGGTCGAGCTCCTTTTGGAGCCTCACCATGATGTTGATGACTTGGGCCTGAACGGAAACATCGAGCGCCGAGACCGGTTCGTCGGCGATGATCATCTTGGGATTGAGAGCGAGCGCCCGCGCGATACCGATACGCTGGCGCTGGCCGCCGGAAAACTCGTGAGGGTAGCGGTCGATGGCCTCGGTGGTGACGCCGACTTCAGCCAGGAGCGCGCGCGTTTTCTCCATTTGCTCGGCGCGTGTCCCAATCTTGTGAATGACAAGCGGTTCGCGGACGATCTCGCCGATGGTCATGCGAGGATTGAGCGACGAGTAAGGGTCTTGAAAGATCATCTGCAAGTCCTGACGCAGATGAAAGAGCCGGTTGCCGCCCGCGTGAGCGAGGTCTTCTCCGTCGAAGAGCACCGTCCCATCGGTCGGCTTCTCCAAGCGGATGAGGTTTCTGCCCAGAGTCGATTTCCCGCAGCCAGATTCACCTACGAGGCCGAGGGTCTCTCCTCTGGCGACTTCAAAGCTGACTCCGTCGACGGCTTTCACCCAAGCCTGAAGCCGGGAAAAGACGCCGCCTCGGATGGGATAGTGCTTCTTCATGTTGGAGACGTGAAGAATCGGAGTGGCGGGGTTGGGGTTAGCTGGCATCGGACTCACCTCCCAGTGGGAAGTGACAGGCCGCCGTTTGGTTCTCGGCGATTTCTCTCAGGCGCGGGTCTTCTTCGCGGCAGCGAAGTTGATCCTGATCGCTGAGGCTCTCGCGCTGCTTGCAGCGGTCGGCGAAGCGACAGCCAGCAGGAGGAGAAAGCAACGACGGCACGGTGCCATCGATGGTGGGCAGAGGTTTGTCCTTGGTCAGTCCCTTGCGCGGGATGCTGTTGAGCAGCCCGTTTGTGTAGGGATGCCTGTTGTTTTCGAAAAGATCGTAAATCCCGCAGCGCTCGACAACGCGGCCCGCGTACATCACCGCGACCTCGTCGCAAGTTTCGGCGACGACCCCCATATCATGAGTGATGAGGATCACGGCGGTGTTGGTCTTCCGCTGCATTTCCTTCATGAGGTGAAGGATCTGCGCCTGAATCGTCACGTCGAGCGCGGTCGTAGGTTCATCGGCGATGAGGAGGTCCGGCTCGCAGACCAGTGCCATGGCGATCATGACGCGCTGCTTCATGCCCCCGCTCAACTCGTGGGGATAGGCGGTGACGCGATTTTCCGGATCGGCGATGCCGACCTCGTCGAGTGCCTCGACGATGCGCTTGCGGGCTGCTTTGCCGGTCAGGCCGAAGCGCTTCTTGAGCACTTCGCCAATCTGCTTTTCAATCGTGAACACAGGGTTTAGCGACGTCATCGGATCTTGGAAGATCATGGCGATCTCCTTGCCCCGAATGTTTGGCATTTGCTTCGCAGGAAGGGAGAGAATGTCCTTCCCTTTCCAGAGAATCTGACCGCCAGTAATCTTCCCGGGCGGGCTGGGAACGAGCCGCATGATGGAAAGCGCGGTCACGCTCTTTCCGCAGCCGGACTCGCCAACGACGCCGAGCATCTGTCCGGGGTCGACGGAGTACGAGACTCCGCCGACCGCATGGACGATGCCGTTTTCGGTTTTGAATTCGACCTTCAGGTCTTTGATTTCAAGCAGTGCCAAGAGGCTTCACCCGCTCCCGTTTAGTTACTCGCCGCCGCCGGCAACTTTGGCCTGGGCTTCCAGCTTTGCCTGCACGTCGTAGGGATCGATGTCCACGACGGGGTCCTTGCCGTAGCTGCGGTTCTCCTTCATCGCTGCTTCCAGCGCCTTCTTCTTGTCGGGATTGATCCAATAGACTTGGTAATCCATGAGCTGCTCGGTCATTCTCGGATAGTAGAACTCCGGATACTCGACATAGTCCCAATAGACGAAGCGAACGAACGGCCCGGTCCAGAAGGGAATGATGAAGGCTTCGTCGTGAACGATTTCGTCGATGCGGTGCATCGCCGCGACGCGCTCGTCGGCATCATCACCAAACCGATAGACCTCGATGAGCTCATCTACTTCTTCGTTGCAGAAACTCCAGTTGTTGTTCGTTTGGAGTTTATCTGCCGTTTCGCAGGAAAAGTACTGGTGCGGATCGGGGTAGAAATTCGCGGTCCGGTTGAACAGGAGCGCTTCGAACGATTTCTCCATTCCGTTTGCGAAGGCGGTTCCCGGTTCCAGGAGCCGCAGATTCATCTGCACACCGGCGCGTTTGAATGTCTGTTGGACGAGTGTGAGGTGGCGCTCGAGACCCTTGGAGCCGTATGTCAGCGTGAACTCCGCGCGCGTTCCGTCTTCCTTGGAGAGTATGCCGTCACTGCCGCGCTTGCTGAAGCCAGCCTTCATCAGATGCTGGCGAGCCTTGAGCGGGTTGTAATCGTACATCTCCAGATCAGGATTTGCGAACGGAGTACCGTAGAACGACGAAATCTGACGATAGTAGGCATTGTGCATCAGCTTGGAATTCATCTCGTCGAAATTGACGAGGTGCTGAAGTGCCTTGCGAAAGTCCTTATTTTGGAAGATCGGTTCTTTGAGATTCATGATGATACCATAAATCCCTTGGGGAACTTCAACGAAGAGGCGGCGGCGATGAGCCCATCCTTTCTCCATGGCATCGAAGTCCATATTCTCAGCCCAGATACGTGCGGTGTTGATGAGCAACTGGCTGAGCTCACCTTTTTGGAAATAGTCTGGCGCGCGGTCAGAATCGTTGATCACGCGAAGAGCGATCTTATCCGGGTTATACATTCCACGATAGTAATGATGCTTGTCGCCCCACCAGCTATCGATGCGCGAGTATTCAACGCTGTTGCCTGTTTCCCAGCCGGAGATCGTGAATGGCCCGGCGACGACCGGCGGTGTGTAGTTGTCGCGGTCGATCCATTCCTCATCAAACTGAATCGCGTGTTCCGGCATCGGCCAGAAATTGTAATTGTAAAGCGGCCGCCAGCTTGTACGCGTTCCGACAATCTTTACGACGTCGTCACCAATAGCCTCGACCGACTCGAAGAAGTCGCGCATGTATTGAGGATAGAACGGTGTCTTTAATAGTTTCTCATTTGAGAGCATCTCAAATGCGAACTCGTAGTCGGACGCCTTGATCGGTTCGCCGTCGCTCCAGTGAGCGTCCGTGTTGAGCCGGAAGAAGATCGTGCGGTTGTCGTCCTGAATTGACCATTCATTTGCAAGAACGGGGATCCAGTTCTGCGTTGTTGGGTGCATGGCAACCAGTGTAAACCGATCGTGGTGAAACGATCGGTTGTAGCCCGCGAAACTGTCGTTTGAGTTCGGGCCGAAAAGGCGGAACGTCAGCGGGTAGGCAGTGATATAGTCATGGAAGGTGCCTCCTCGGATCGCGTTCTCGGGGTCACCGATAGGTGGATCGTCCCAATTGGTAGTCCACTCCAATTTGGAGATATCTACTTCCTTCGGCGCGTCGGCCACTTCCGCATCTTGGGCGGACAAAGTGACCGTTAGCAGCAATGCTGCGGCGGTCGTGAGTAGTGTCTTGATCATGGCATGGTCCTTTCAGTAGGAATTGATCATTCGTACTTGGCGTACTGTTTGGGATCGAAAGCCTCGCGGATCGATTCTCCCACGAGGGTAAACAAGGTTAGGGTGATCGCGATCGCACCGAATGGCGACAGACTGAGCCATAGCTTGTCGCGATTTGTTGTTACGAGAGACTGTTCAATGAGTTCGCCCCAGCTCGGCGTCGGGGCCGGTAACCCGTAGCCAAGGTAGTCCAGCGACGTCAGCGCGAAAATACCACCGACGATCATGAACGGCGCGAGTGTGACCAACGGGACGAGCGCGTTGGGTAGCAAGTGCTTGAACACAATTCGGGTATGACCTGCTCCCATGGACTTCGCTGCGAGACAATACTCGCGAGTCTTCTCGCGGTACATTTCTGTCCGCATATAGAAAGTAATGCCCATCCACTGGAACAGCACCATCACTATAACCAGCAGTAAGAAGCTCGGCGAAAACAAGAGTGATAGAATAATTACCACATAGAGGAACGGGAGGGTGCTCCAGATTTCGATTCCGCGTTGCGAAAGGATATCAAACCAACCAGCAATGTACCCCTGCAAGCAGCCAAGAATCGTCCCGATAAAGAGGCTAAACAAGACAACTGCGAGAGAGAAGAACACAGAAATCCGGAAGCCGTATAGCAACCGCGCGAAGACGTCGCGCCCCTGACCGTCCGTACCGAGTATGTGTCTCCCGTCCGGGGCATTCGGAGGTGGCTCCTCATAGTTAAAATCAGACTTGATCGGATTGTAGGGAATTGGAGGCATTACAATCCAATTGCCTGTGCCCTGTTCCTTCACCTGTTCGGCGAGAAGTTCCGCGTAATAACTTTCGTAACCCTTCGCCTCGAAGAACGGTTGAACCTCTGCTTCCGGCAACTCCGCTGCTTCGAACTGCTCTCGAAGCAGGCGATAATCAGCCTCCACATCAGTCAGACCAAAGTCGTCCATCTGGTTAAACTTGTCCATCTGGTTAAACTTCCAGGTCGGGAAGAAAATCTCGCCCTGATAGTAAACCATAATGGCGCGATCATTTGCAATGTACTCTGAAAATAGCGATACCACAACCATGGTAATGAGGAGGATCAGCGAATACCAGCCCCGCTTAATCTTGCGGAAACGTCGGAACCGCTTTTTGGTGATTGGATCGATACGGAAAAGTGCCATGGATCAGGTGAACCTCACCCGCGGATCGACGGCGGCGACGCAGAGATCAGAGAGTAGGTTTCCGACCAGCGTCAAGATCGCGCCAATGACCACAATACCCATGAGAATCGGATAGTCCCGTTGGGTCAGTGATTCAAAGAACAAAAGCCCCATACCGGGAATCTGAAAGACGCGTTCGATGAGGAGGGAACCGGCGAGCAGAATGCCGATGTTGCCACCGAAGCTCGTGGCGAGCGGGATTAGGGAGTTCCTCAGCGCGTGAACGAACACCGCGCGCCTCCATGTCATCCCCTTCGCCAGCGCCGTCTTTACAAAATCGGCGCTCATGTTTTCGATGAGGCTGTTCTTCATCAAGATCGTCATAAAGGCCAAGCTGTTGATCATGTAGCAAATCAGCGGGAGGATGCTGTGCCACATCAGGTCCTTGGCCTTTTCAAAAAACGTCATCGAAGAGAAGTCCGAACTGACGAATCCCCCTAGAGGAAAGATGTCGTACTTGACGGATAATAGTACCAGTAGCACCGCTCCGAGAGCAAAATTGGGCACAGCATAGCCCACGAAAATGAGCATCGAGGAGAAGTTATCCAAGTGTGAATTGTGCTTAATGGCCTTCAGGATTCCCAATGGGATACAGATGACATAAGTGAGGATCGTGGTGATGAGGCCGTAGTAGAGCGAGATCGGGAAGCGCTCGGCGATGAGTCCGCTGGCCGACTCGCGATAGCGCGTGGAAAGTCCCATATCGAAACGCAGGAGCTGGAACAGGTAGTTAGCATATTGGATTTGAAGAGGTTTGTCGAAACCGTAGAACTCATTGAGGTACTGCATGTCTTTGTCGGAGATCGTCGCCCCGGAAGCTCGGATTCCTCTTCCGCCGCCAGCCTCGCCACCCATACCGCCGCCCATCATCTGCATCTTGGCCTGATCCATGGGCCCGCCGGGCACGAATCGAGTCAGCGTGAACACAACCAGCGTCACCCCGAAAAGCGTCGGCACCATGAGGAGCAAACGCTTTGTGACGTAAGTCCGCATGTGGCGTTCCATGGTGTACACGCAACCGGCGATGGCCCCGATGAAGAAGACAGCGGCCAAGAAGACCATCAGAAACTGCTTCGCGACAGTGAGGTCAGCGGTAAAACGGTAACGGAGTATCAGGATTCCAATGATTACGGGGATCAGCATCGAGAAGCGAATCGCGAGCTTCTTAGCCAGTGGATGTGCGTTGCCTGCGGCCATATTCGGTCAAAAACCCGGATTCGATGGATATCAAGCCCCTGCGGAGACTTCGCCTCTATGCAGCGGGGCGGGCAATAAAGCCTTTTCCGGGAGCGAACGCAAGGACGGACTCAGCTAAAGTGGCGATTTGCCACAATGCTGGACCGGCCCATCCGGGATCCGCATCAGCATTTCCCTGAGGACAGCCCCCGATCCAACCCGGTTACGCCGAAGATTCCCCTCAGTTCCCGAGAGTTCAGCAAATCGGCCTTGAAGGGAATCGACGCCATCGCTCCAAATTCCGGGCTTACTTGGGGACATCGGAGGTGTGTAATGGGAAGACTTCGCACAGTGTTTCGGGCTCTCGGCTGCGCCCTGCTGACGGTGACTGCGACCGCCGCGCCGCCTCAACACTGGGACATTCTCGGCGTGGGAGGCGGCGGGGCGATGTTTTCCCCTTCCTTCAGCCCCCACAACCCCGGCGAACTCTATGTCGCCTGCGACATGACCGAGCTGTTCCACACCACGAACCTCGGCGAGCAGTGGGAAATGGTGGACTATCGCGAGCTTCAAGGTAACCGGGGCAGCAAGGTTCACTTCACCACCGACGCCAACGTTCTCTACACTCTCGACTACACCACGGTCGCGGGCGAGGACTTGGTGCGCCCCTCGAAGAGCACCGATGGAGGGGCGACGTGGACCCCGCTGGCTGCCGATCCGACTTTTGGCGAGGTGTTTTACCTGGAAGCCGACCCCGGCTCGACCCAGCGGCTCTTCGTTACGAGCTACACCACGCTCTATTACTCGGGGGATGGCGGCGCGACCTTCAATGCGCGGTTTACCAGCAACGTCAGCGGCGCGGGCCTCCACGTCGGCGGTGCCTTTTGGGATGGAGCGAACATCTACGTCGGGACCAACGCCGGGTTGCTGGTTTCCGCCAACGGCGGCGATAGCTTCGCTGTCGATGGCACGACGGGCATTCCGTCCGGCTACGAGATTGTCCGATTTTCCGGCGCGAAGGAAAACACCACGACGCGGCTCTGGGCGCTGCTTACCGACGACGGCATCTACTCGGGCATCCAACCGGAGGACCTGTTCTGGCCCGTGCAGCGTGTCTTCACGCTGGACTCCGGCGCGAGCAGCTGGGTCGAGCGAGGCACGGGGCTTCCGACGACTAACGGCAACAGCCTCGCCTTTATCGCTACGGCCCACAACGACATCGACATCGCTTGGGCATCCGGCCAGTTCTCAAACGAACACCCGGCCCTGTTCAAGTATACGGAAGGCTCGAATTGGGAGCAGTCGCTCCTCTCCATCGACAACGAGAACGCGATCACCGGTTGGGCGGGGGACGGCGGCGACCGCGGCTGGAGCTACGGCGCGGGAACGGTCGGCCTCGGAGTCGCCCCCAACAACGCCGACTACGTCGCGTTTACCGACTACGGCTTCGTTCACCTGACCACCGACGGCGGCGCGAATTGGCGGCAGGCCTACACGAGCCGCGCGCACGAAAACCCCGCCAACGCGGATACGCCGCAGGGAAGCCCCTACGCCAGTGCAGGGCTTGAGAACACGAGTTGCTGGAACCTCACGTGGAGCGATGCGGACAATATCTGGGCATCGATGACCGACATCCGAGGCATCCGCACCACCGACGGCGGCGCGACTTGGTCGTTCAACTACTCCGGTCACAATCAGAACACGAGCTACGACTGCGTCCGCCATCCTTCCACCGGCACGCTCTACATGGCTACTTCCACGGTTCACGATATCTACCAAACAACGTACCTCACCGATTCGCGAATCGACGGCGGCGACGGGCGTGTTCTGTCGTCGACCGATGGAGGCCTGAGTTGGAACCAAGTCCACGACTTCAACCACCCGGTCATCGACCTCGAACTCCACCCCACTAATAGCGAGGTCATGTACGCATCGGTCATCCACAGCAGCGAGGGCGGGATCTACCGCACCGGAAACCTCAGCGCGGGAAGCGGCGCGATTTGGACAAAGCTCGCCGAGCCACCTCGCACGGAGGGGCACCCCTTCAACATCAAGGTGCTCGCCGATGGAACGCTGGTGGCGACGTACTGCGGGCGGCGGACCTCCAGCTTCACACAAAGCTCCGGCGTGTTCGTAAGCACGAACGACGGGGCGTCGTGGATCGACCGCAGCCACGCCAACATGACTTACTATGTGAAGGACATCGTCATCGACCCTCACGACGTGACCGAGAACACATGGTACGTTGGCGTGTGGAGCGGATGGGGTGGTCCGCTCGCGACGAACAACCAAGCGGGGGGGCTTTATCGAACAACCGATCGCGGCCAGAACTGGGAGAGGATTTTCGAAACGCACCGGGTCAGCCACTGCGCGGTCAGCCCGGTGGACCCTGACGTCCTCTACGTTACGACAGAAACCGACGGGCTTTGGTACACGGAGAACCTCAGCGACTCGACGCCGATGTTCGCCGATGTTGCGAGCTTCCCCTTCCGCCAGCCCGAGAGGATTTTCTTCAGCCCCTTCGACAACAACGAGGTCTGGGTCACGACCTTCGGCCACGGGATCCAGCGGGGCACCATGAGCGGCGGCGGAATGATCCCAGAAAGCTGGATCGCTTACTAGATTGTGCGCCTGTCAAATCGCTAGCGCACTTTTCTGGAGTAAAAAACGAACGCGGGCTGGCTCGATCGAGCCAGCCCGCGTTCGTTTAGGTCGCTTCGTTGCGAGCGTTAGCTCTTGTTGGCGCGGCGAGCCATCATTCCGGGGAACACGGCACTGAAGACCGCGTGCTTGACGAGGTCGTCCACTGGGCAGAACTCGCGCGGCGTATGGGCGACTTCTTCCTCGCCGGGGCCGAAGCCGATGGAAGGAATCCCGAAGCGCCCCGCACAGGCAACCCCGTTCGTCGAGAACACCCAGCGGTCGACCTTCGCGGGCTGGCCGAGGGCGAGGCCAGCGGCCTCAGCG
>JAUIJJ010000136.1 GCA_030431385.1 bacterium
GGTTACCTGGCGGCCGTTATCTGAGCGGGCGTTGAAGATCGGAGCTGGATCGGATGTGTCGCCGGTCAGTTTATAAAGGCGGCGCAGTTTGTACTCATACTCGACTCGGCTGTAGACATAGTCGTCGTTTGCGAAGGAGCCGGGATTAAGTGCGCCATCGGCGAATGCTCCTCCGTCGACCTTCTCTTCCCAGAGAGGCTTGCCTTTCAGCGACTCCTCTTCAGTGCCGCCTTCTTCTGTGTACTCGTCTGCGAGACCTTCGCCTTCATCGTTGTTGATTCCATCTGCGTCGCCGAGGTGGAAGCGGAAGCGTGAGATGAGCGTGACGCTCTTGGCCTGGCCGGTGCGGGCGATGAGGTTTGCCTGAGGGATTGTGCGGTAGGGGTTGTTCCATTTCAGAAGATAGTCATCTCCCCATTCGAATTTCTCAGCGTAACGGAACCCACGAAACTCTTTTTCGAAAGGATCGTAGAATCCATCTCGGTAGCTAATTGATGATGTATAGGTTTCATCGTAGGTGCCATCGCCGTTGAGATCAAAGCCGTGTTCAATGCCTTCGATTTCCCAGCTATTAGTATCCTCGTTGAGATCGAAGACAGGGCCATAACCGGTGACGATGTTTGTAACCACGGGGATGGCCATAGGGAGTACTTCGCGCCAAGGTGCGCCGGCGTCGCGGGCGTCGATCATGTGGTCAATGCTGGATTTGTAATCAATGGCAACCCGTTTTCCGATGCCGTTATCGACGAGAGCAAGCATGTTGGGCTTGGGGCCGCCAGCGGAGAAGTCGAGGAAATCAATTCGCGTGCCATTCGCGTAAACGAGGTCGGTCATGTTGTTGCCGTTCATATCGGCGGTGCGGATGGCGGTTTCGGCTGTGTATTCCGGAAGCTGGCTGTTCGCCTCGGTGAAGGTGACGGGATCGCTGTAGCTGCCGTTGCCACGGTTGATCCAATAGCGCAGACGGCTGTTTGGTACGCCGTTTCCTAGGGCGACGAGATCGGCGAGGCCGTCGCCATTCACATCCATAACGCGGAGGTCTTCGACGTTGGAGGAGAACGTGAAGGTGAGGCCGAGCATCACGCGTCCGCGATCCCAGCGACGCTCTCCCCTGCCGTGCCAGTAGTAGACAAACGCGCGGCCATCATCGACTTGTAGCTGAACGAGGTCTTGGAGCCGGTCGCCATTCATGTCGGCAAGTTGAACACCGGGAGTGCCGAATTGAATGCTGTTGGGAATATCGGCCATGGATGCTTCACCGAAATCGGTGGAGCCGAGATCAATCCATTCGCGGCCTTTGTCATTCAAATAGTAAGTGAATCCGAAGGCATCGCTGATCATGACATCGATGAACTTATCAAAGTTGAGATCGAGAAACTGAACGTTCGGGGCACCTAGGGAAAACGGCGCGGGACCGATGTAGGACTGCTCGTCGCCGAACCGCGCGAAGCCTTCCTTGAAAGTACCCTCTTCAGTGTAATTCTCGGGAATGGATGCAGGATTTGAATAGATGGCAATGTTTTGATCCCCGGGACCTTTGTAGAGGACGAGGTCAGTCGCGCTGTTGCCATCGAAATCGGCGAACTGCACGTTGGGATCTGAGAGGCGGATGCCTCCGGGCATATTGACGAGGCGTTGCTCTTCGCTGAATTGGAGTTCGCCATCGAGCGACGTACCGCGGTTGATCCAGTAGACTGCGTCTTCGGGTTCGAGGTGCACGATATCGGGTAGTCCGTCGGCGTTGACATCAAGAATATCAGTATTGGGGTCGCTGAGTGAAAAGCGCGGGGTGTTGACAGCACGGACCACAGGGGCTTCGTCTGGCTGTGCCAGCTTTGTATAGTCAAAAGTCAGCGACGGAAGCCGGTAGAGATTCGATTCATCGTAAGGCGGCTGGGCATTCTTGCCAAAGACAGTGACGCGCGAAAGAAGCGACAGTGCATTGTCGATGGTTTCGCGCTGGGTGCGGAAGGGGTGGAAATCGCCTTCTATCTTGGCGCGCGCGGTATCATTTAACTGATCGGCGTATGCGAGTCTATAATGTCGAATGAGTTGGTTTTCTTGGTGGACGCTGATGGCGGAACAACGTCGGCCCCAGCGCTGGTGAAAGCCCGCGCGGAAATCGGAAAGCGCGTCGGGGCGGGTGGCTTCCTGGGCGATTGTGTAGAATTCGTCCCAAACTTCGGGAAGAGAGAGCCCTGTCTCGAAGGCGGCGTACGCGTTTCGTATCCGGGTGGCGGAGTTCCAAACGGATTCGAGGGAATTGGTGCGACTGCCGTTGATGCCTTCGTCATAGTGAAAACGAACCTCGAAGTAGCGGGTTTCGGATTCGTTTTCATTGTAACGAACGCGGCTGGTGTAGTAGCGGCCGGGGGAATCGGGGAATTGGGTGTAGAAGTAGCGAATCTCATTGCCGCTCACATCCACTGAGCGGTCGAGATGCCAGCAATGGGTTTCGTTGAAGCTGTCGGTGGTTGAGCGCAGAACGCGGGTGGATTCGCCAAAGTAGTGCTTTGTGCCGTCGCGTTCCTCAGCGATCCAATGGAGTCCATCGCGGCGGAGTCGCACGAAGGACTCCTCATTTTCACAGCGCCACGTGCCGTCGCTAAGATTGGCGAGTTCTTCTCCGCGGAAGATGAAAATGTCGCTGTCATCGTAGCGGGGAATGCCCTTGTCGGTCTGACGCTGGATCACCGGCACACCAAGCGACCAGCCGATGCCGAACTCGCTGTTCCCGCTGCCGGTATTGTAACTCAGCGCCAGCGACGGCGCAAAACCGGCACGCCCGGGAGGTATCGCGATGGAAACACGATAACTCCCGGTACCGGAATTGAGCTGCGGTTCAAACGATTCGCCAAGGCCCTCGACGGAACCAGCGCCGGTGGGTAGAGAAAGGACGTTGGGTTTGACTCCGGACTTGTCGACGGAGGGTTGAGCTTCTGCTAAGGCACCAATAGCCACAAAGCAGACAAATAGGAAGAAGGGGCAGATTCCCAATCCTTTCGCAGAAGATGGGATAGGGCTATCCATCAAGAAAGACTTCGAGCTTAATGTGGATATCAGAAACATCACAGCTCAACAGCGACCAGCTTAAGGCCCTGTTGGAATGTGATCCAATCGGTGTCGAAGTCTCCAGTAGAAAGATAAACTTTGTAGGTGTAAGAACCTTCATCCTTCGGGTAGTCATCCAACCATATCAATGATGTCGCGGGAATCATTAACTCAAGAACGTTCGTAGAACTGGTAGTCATTCGGATCTGTTTCCTAGCCAAGAAAACCTCTTCTCCTGTGTTCTCCTGAACCCGCCTCAACTCAACAAGCCCGGTCGCAGACGGGGTTGAATCACTCGGGGTAGTCCGAACACCAACCCCACCGTTGCTAGAATCTGGCCCAGGGTAGTTCCCGTTTGTTTCGGAGACGATTATCAGGATTGGTCTGTCTCCCGTAACTGTAAACTCGATATCGAGATCTTGAACGGACGTCCAAGTCATTGAGGCAACGTTCATGTCAGAAACCAGAGGAGGAGACTTCTGGATGTACCTAGCAGCGAGTTTCTTTGGAGTCACTGCCCCGTCCTGCAAATCCTGTGTTTCGACGGAATCGCTTGAAACGGAACCTGCTTCGTCAGCTACAGCGGCCAATCTTGCTTTTGGCGTTTCAGTATCTCCTGAATCAACAAAAATGGATGAGCTATCGATTCCATCCAGCTTATCTGCATCCTTAGCCTTGTTGCCTGTGAAATAGAAGCTCCAATGCTGGTTGTCCAGCAATCTTGAATTGAGCGACTCCTTACTCCTCGATGCAAGTGCGACGGGAAGAAGCGTCAACCGCGGGAGCATCTCCACAGGCTGAGGGACAGCGGTGCCATCTTTGTGAGTGATCACTAACCCCACGTACAATACCCCGCGTTGCGCCAGGCGATCGAGAACATCGTCGGAAGTGCCGGGACCAAGATCATCAAGACTTCGTTGACTACCAAGGATGACATTGAAAACTCCGTTCACGACGGGCAAGTTTTCGAATGTATCTTGCCAGACTGCGGCGGAGCCGGTGGGTGATTCATAGACACGGACGGAGATAGTGTAGACGCCGTCCTCGGCGACGATATTGCTGCCCCCCCCGACGTTTTGCTCGGTGAGTTGTCCCTGAAGGGGGATATAGTCGGGTGTGGTGTTCTGGGCGGGGAGCGGAGTGAGGGCGGCAGTACCCAATATCAATGTCGCGAGCATCGTGGCGGCGAGGTGCTTCCTCATGGTTGTTCCTTTGCTTAGATTGCGTGCGGTGGATTGGTGACGTTTCATTGGGTTAGAGTCCTTCGGCGAGGGTGGGCGGAATTCCTGAGCGGATCGTCATGATCAGCCGGATGTCCTTAATTTTGTTGATGTCGGCGTAGTTGTTGGCGAGGCCTGCGAGGGGATCGAGGACCACGCGCCAGTTACTGCAAACGGGGCTAAAGAAATAGGGAAGGACGGCAGGCTGGCCACCAAACTGCCCCTGACTGCCGTTGATGCCCGCCTGCACGGGAAACTCATAGGGGCTGATACGCAGGCGATCTGATTGATACCTGAACTCGGTTTGGTAAACGTCGAATTGGGAGTCAGAAAGCTCGAGGGGGAAGGAGCGGCGGAACTTCACAGTGCCCTCCTGGATCATGCTCAGGCGGACGAAGTTCTCTTCTTGTCCGGGGGGAATGAAGCCACCCTCGGTACGCACATCGACGTGGATGGATTGGAGTCTCGCATTCCATTCGCGAGCATCGAAGTAATAGGCGGATTTTTCGTTTGTGCTGAAGGTGAATTCGAATCCGGGGAGGAAATCCTGCGGGTCGCGTCCAGTACCAAAGGCGAACTCCCAGGCATCGCGGCGGCCCTGATGGAGGGCATCGCGGAACTTGGTGATCGCTTCGTTCTCATAGTAAGCGTAGGCGTTCTCCATCCCGGGAAGGATGTGGCCGTTTTCGTGTATCTGCACGAGCGTATCACCGGGCTTTTGGAGTTCGTTGCTCCAATAAGCGCGCTCGGGAACGACGAAGCCCATGATGTCCTTCCGGAGTGAAAGGACAACGGTGTGGTTTTGTGCAGGAATCGATTGGCGCAGAGCACGTAGAGTCGAATCCCAACCGGCGGCGCTCCCGCCTGAAGTATTGAACCCGACACTGTTTAGGTATCTCTCAGCATCGAACGCATCGGTGATCGCGTAAAGATCATCGATTTCCGAAAAGTCATTGGCGAAATTGGGAAGCGTGACGATGCCACCGTCCACGGTGAGTACGGGGTTCTGGAATTTCTCTGTCCAATAGAACTCAAGAGACTTGGTGAGATCGTAAAGGGTAGCGAGACAGTCCTGAAGATCGAGATCGGCCTGAATTTCAGCGTCGACCTTTTCAACTTCGAGAGAGGGATCGAGATACCAGAGTTGGGAGGTATCGGAGCGGTAGATGTTTAGGTTTTCGACGAGGTCGGTGACTTGGCGGAGAAGTTGATCGAGCTGAAGAGATTCGGAATACGCATTCGCTTCCTGAACCAGCACTTCGAGGTTCGCTGAATCGAGTCCCGAAAGCAGCTCCTTAATCTGTGCATCCGCGTCCAAGTTTCTATACTCAATCGACTCATTCTGGTTTATCAGATTCATTGCTATCCGCTCTTGAGCGCTAGTGAATGTGTCCGCAAGTGCTGCCGCCCCTGCAGTAGCACTCCTATCTGTTGTGCTATCTCCGCGAAAATGTATTATGAACTGGAGTGCTGCTCTAACTCCGCTTGATATCAATGTTTGAGCATTTCGTTGCTGCCCAAATTTTCGTGCTATGGCGTTTGCTCTTGTAGTCTTGGTCTCAATCAATTCAGCTTGGGAAAAAATCTGGTTAATGCGGTTCGTGGCCAAGTCTCCATTGATCTCACTTCGCCTTATCTGGAGTATGCTCAATCCAATTTGCCCCAAGGAATAGATAGCTTCTTCGTCCTCGGACAGGTTAGTATTCAGTGCTGCTAATGCATCTTCCACTCTTCCGAAGACTACATCATTGAAATCTTCACGACTCTCCGCACTCTTCAAGTCGAAGACCCTTGATTCATCCAACGGATCCTTTAAGACCCCCGCCTGACCATCTACGATAAAACCGGTCAACTGCCCCAATTGTGTTAGATATTGTTCGCGGATGTTGCGGTTGAGTTCGACCTGGCTGACCTGTGCCTGCTGGTATTCGCGGAGGCGTTGTTCGGCGATTTGCTGGCTTTCCTTGGCGCGCTGGACGCTGGTGATGGCGTCGCTGAGGTAGCCCTGCTGGCCGCCAACGCGTTTGTTGGGGCTGGGGACGAATTGGTCTGCAATGCCGGTAGGTGGGCGGCCGTCGCGGATATCCTTGAATTGCACATTTAGAAGATTCATGGCAGCGAAGAGCTTGTCGCCGTTGTGGAGTTTGAAATCGTCGCGATTCACATCGCCGCTTGAGGCGGGCAGCTCGGAGCGGAGCAGCAGTCCGCCATAGAACATGAGCTGGGCGTCGCGCTTGGCGCGGTCCATGGCGAGGCGGTTGAACTCTTCCTTGCGCTTTTCACCCTGCTCGCCGTGGCGCTGTCGGCCTTCGACCTCGTTGTTGGCGCGATAGGCGAGGCGCCGGATTCGGTCGACCGCAGCAGTGGCGGCAAGACCGCGGCGTGAGAGAATCCCCATAAGCAGATTGGCTTCGGTCCGGACGAAGTTGTTCGCATTGGAACCGGAGGGTTGGAACTCTGCCTGCTCGAAGATTGTGTAGGTGGGAAATCCTTCGGCGGGGGTGTTGATGGTTTCATCGCCGCCGCGCGAGCGAACGACGGTGCCCTCCCCGACCGGCAGGTCTTGATCGCTGATTGAGCGCAATGCATCGAGCGCTTCCAGAATTCCCGATTCAAATTCAAGAGAGGCGATGGCCAGTTCCTTCCATTCGTCGCGTTCATCGTAGGGTGTGCGGAGTTGGGCGACAGTGTTGGGAGAAAGCACGGAGGGGAATTTGCGTCGGCCCGCATTTAGCAGCTGTTCATTTCCGACCTGGAGCTGACCGGAGAGCGTTTCGTTGATGCATTCGCGCACGATGCGAAGGGCTTCAGCGCGATCCGCAACTGAGACTTCAAGGGTATCGTCTGTGAGATAGCGCTGGGCTTCGCGACGAATGATGACGAACTCGCTGAAGAGGTCGTCATCCCGCCAGGCTTCGCGTAGTGCAGTGCGCGTTTTTTCGAGTGGATAGCCGAGACGATAAAGCCGTGCGTCCTCGAGACGCTCCTGCAGATCGGAAAGTGGAACAGGTGAGCTGTCTTGGGCTGTTGCAATCCCACCTGAGAGCAGAAGAGCGAGACAAGCAGCTCCCACCAACATTCTTGAGCGGCGGAGGAGTTTCATCGGAGTGCCTCCAGTGTGGGTTCGATTACTTCGGCATCGGCGACTTCGGGTTGGGCTGGAGGTAGCGGCTTTACGTGAATAGCTGGGGGTCTGGGGTTGACAAAGAGCGGCATAGAACCAGCAAAGACTGTTGCTCCTGTATCGCCTCCTTCATCGTTTTGCAATGTGCCAAAACTGGTGCCAATTACTTGAGAGTTGAAGGAAATGAAGGCGCGCCATCGAACCTTGCCATCCCGCACGTCGTTGCAGTCCCCGCCAGTGGGATTGTTGCGCCGAGGGTACTCATCCAACTTGCCATCGCCGGAAGCGAATGTCTCTTCGTCGAACACCTGAGGGAAGATCTGCTCCGGGCTATCGTACCAGAAGAGATCGCTATCCTGAGGATCGACTGTGGGCGAGCCACAATACTCCGAAACAGGATTGATGGTACCATCCTCCGACACCGACGGCCGGTCGATGTCGAAGCCCGCAGTATCCCGCAGAAAGTAGTTCCATTCGCCGGGTGTGTCCGGATCGGTTTCAGGGCCCACTCCAGGAGAAATCTGATCACTCGTACCTGTATAGAATGAGTAGCCATTGATCCACCAATTGTCCGGTCCGTTACCTTGAGTGCTGTGAACCTGAAGCCATTGCGGGGCGAAGATGACGTTCGTGTTCAAGCCCGGAAATGTTGGCTGGTCAGTCTCGACACTGACGAGATATTGCCCAGCGGTGAACGCCTCTGTCGTTGAGTAGATGTCCTCCATTCCCATCATAAACGGCATGTGGAGTGGGGCCGTCGTTTCAGTATCAGCGGGGTAGACATTGAAACTCAAAGTATGATCGGAGAGATCGATTTCTGATCGCTTGGCAAACTCGATCCGAATCTTTGCTTCGCGTTCGTCAATGCTTTCGGTGTCGGTGTCGGGATTGTCCTGTGCCAGTACCCAAGCCTCATAAGGCTGCACTGAGAGCGTGTAGGAAGTCGCCAGATCGGCACCAGTGCGGCGCGTGAGGACGAGTTCACCGGCATCGAAGACATTGGAATTGGACTCGAAGAAGCGAATCTTTTTCGAATTGGATTCGTAGTCCGGATGCGAGGCGCGGACAGTGTAGATCCCGAACTCAGAATCAAAGTTATATGCGCCTGCGGCATCAGTGAGGCGCGTTGGGATCACTTCACGTCCGACCAGGGAAACATCCGCGCTGGGAATTGGATCTCCATCTGGATCGACAACACGACCAACAATCTCGCCCCCACTTGTTTTGATACGAATTCCCCAGCGAACGAGGCGCGGATTCGGGACAGGCTCGATGGGGCCCTCAACGTTGTCGCGTACAATGAGCGTCCAGAGAGTCGGCGGCGCGACAAGTGAGATGCCGTAGTTCGGCGCGAGGCGCCGGGTTGCAGCTAGAGACCATCCAGTCACACGGCCGGTACGATTTCCATGGTTGGTGATTCGAAGTGTCCAAACATTGTCGGAGAAATCAGCAGCGGAAAATCCGCAATCCTCTAATTCAGATATGCCGACGAGACAGCCGAGAGGCTCTTGTGGTCTAAACCGCCCGTTGAAAGGAGCGGCGGCACCAAGAATGGAAATCGATGACGAGTCATCAAAGGTGAGGTTATTGATGTT
>JAUIJJ010000137.1 GCA_030431385.1 bacterium
CCCACGCATCCGACGCCGCAACTCCCGCGTCAGGATCGGGTTGTCCGTAATGTTGGCCAGAATACGTCGCATACCAGCGAGGCACTTCCTTCCCCTCAGGATCGTCCAATCCTCAGTAAGACATTCTATGCGAGCAATGGGTTTCGTCGCCTCGGCCCATCCTCCGAAATCCGGGCCAACCCACCCCAACTCCTACCGGCCCCAGCATCCCCGCAAATTTGCATTGTACAGTCTTTGAAAAGAAGGCGATATTTCTTCGTTAAAACAACCCCTTTGTGCTTGAAGTGGTTCCCGCTGCGGTGGAAGCATCCCCGGAAAAGCAGGGTTCGAGAATTGTCATTTTCAGTTTTTAGGTGAAATGATTGGTTCTCTCCGCCCAAAGCAACTACCCCACAAGTTAAGGAGCACGGGAGCATTGATTCGCACCACAATCGCCGCGATTTGTTCAGTGGCCCTCCTCTCCACGTCCCCAGCAAAAGAAGTCCCGAGCCAGTCACCAGACCTCCAGTTGCGAAACCAACAGGTCGTCGACGTCATCCTCGGTCGCACCTCCACCCCCGGGTCTGAGGACAGCAACTACGACGGTCAGATCGATTCTGCCGACTTCGTAAACAATGCCCTCCCCGATGCCGTCTATCGCATCAACGCCGGTGGCACCGCACACGTTACCGATGGTGCGGGAAGAGTCTGGAGTCCTGATGATAGCTTCGCGAATACGGGAGTCCCCAGCGCAACCACCACTGAGATCATCAACGCCCCCGCCGGCATGGGGCCTATTTATCAAACGGACCGGATCGACTTTCCTGAAGCTCCAGACCTCGCCTACACCTTTTTCCTGGAGCCCGGAGTCTATGCTGTAAACCTCCACTTTGCAGAGATTTACGACGGCGCCGTCGGCGTTGGCGACCGGACCTTCGGCGTGCAACTCGAAAACGAGACCCTCTTCTCCGACTTCGACGTTCGCGCGCAGGCCCCCCAGTTCAACGCTGTCCGCCGCGGCCGCGCCGTCACTGTACTCGATGGCCAACTTGATGTCGGCCTCCAGCATGGCAACAACCTCCCCAAAATCTCAGGCATTGAGGTCCTTCCCCTCGTCAATAGCGACCTCGGCAGGGACGTCATCGCCCGCATCAATGTCGGCGGCCCGCCGCTGACCGACGTCTTCGGCCGGAACTGGTCGAGCGACGAAGGTCTATACAATACAGGAAACCCCGGCAGCACCGCCGAAGCTGTGTCAGGCACCGCGTTTCCGCAGATCTACCAAACGGTCCGCTACGACCCCGACCCCGCAGAACCCAACATGGTGTTCACCGTCCCCGACGTCCCGCCTGGCAATTATACCGTGCGCATGCACTTCGCGGACTTCGACTACGGCCAACCCGGCGCTCGCGTCTTCAACGTCTACACCGAGGGCCAGCTCACCTTCCCCGGTATCGACATCGGCGGCGAGGGTGGTCGCCTCGCATCAGTCGTTAAGGAATCCGACATCGACGTGTTCGACGGCGCGCTTCAGATCGCTTTCGAGCGAGGTGTCGAACCCCCCAAGGTCAGCGGCATCGAAGTCCTCCTAAACGAGTCCTACGCTCGCGGACCATCTCCCAGCGTTCTCGACTGGGGCGTACGTCAGGCTGGTGAAGCCTCTGGTATGCTCCTGTCCATGAGGAACCCGGAGCCAGAGGGCTTCGTGATGAATCGCTTCTCCATGGAGCCAACCTTCGGCTCCGCCAGCGACTTCACAGCGCACATTGGCGGCACCGCTTACCACGGCGCGCCGTTTGCGCAGACTTGGACCATCGATCAGTTCGTCGCCCCCAATGACAGCTACCTGATGCAGTTCGACTTTAACCCCGCAACCTTCGGTTCCAACGATGTGAAGCTGACATTCGAAACCACCGTCGGAACCTACACAGCCTGGCTCTTTGGCAGCACCGGTGAAGCAACCGGCCATGAGTTCCTCCGGCCCTTCGCAACCTTCGATGAAGCATCACTCGTCGATTGGGACCAGGACGGAATCGCCCGAGTCTTCGGCGATGCTTCCGGCTCCTACACCCGTCGTCCCGGAACTGAAATCGTCAGCCACGAGTGGTTCGACGGCCCCAGCCTCTACTCGACAACGGCCGTCACTCAGAACGATTTCCCGGTCGGCCAGCGCGACGTCACCCTCAAGATCTCCGATAACACCGGCGCCTCAACGACAGGCGATTTCAGCTTCGAAGTCACCGGCCCGGAGAAAGTCTCAAGCGCCCTCGCCATGTACTACGTCGCCGGCAACGGCGGCCCCATCGCGCTCCTCGACGATCCACCCACAGCAGCCAATTTCATTGAGCTGACTCAGGAACTACGAGTCGGCACTACCGACGGCAAAGTGGGCAACTCGCCCATCGAGCCACCCGTGATGGTTAGATTCTTGGCCATCGCGAACGTCCCCGCATCCGGCGTCTACGAATTCGACGTCGACGGAGGCGGCTCCAACAAGCTCCTCATCAACGGCAATGCTGTCACCGAGCCATTGTTCCTCGAGACGGGCCTGATGAACATCGACTTGCGGGTCGCGATCGATCACGCCGGCAGGCTTCCCGTGTCACTCGCCTGGGGCCCGGAAGCTGGACCCTACTCGACGATCGCCGGAGAGCTTCTCCACGATGAAACGGTTATCGCACCCACAATCAATTTCATGACCGAAGGCGGCCCCGGCAGCGGCGGCAACCCCATCGAAATCAAAGGTGTCGGATTCTTCCCTCCCAACGACATCTCTGTAAACTGGGGCAACAATACACTCACCTCCGACCAAATCACTGTCGGTCCCAGAGTTATCACCTTTAACGCCCCCAACGGGCGCGGCGTCATCGATGTCACAGTGTCCTCGCCGCGCGGTCGAAGCAATATCGTCCAATACACCTACGAAACAGATCAGTCCGTCCCGATTAGCTTCTCCACCGAAGACATCGCAAGTATCTCCAACCCGACGACCGGCGAAGTCGGCCCTGACGGCAAACTGTATGTCGGCACACAGGGCGGCGTGGTCTCGATTCTCACACTCGACGACAACAACAACGTCTCGAATACGCAAAACTCATTTGCGATCAGCGGGCTCTCGAACCATGAGATCCTTGGCCTCGGATTCAATCCGTGGGACGAGGGAACCAACACCCACGTGTACGTCGCTCACAGTCAGCTCTATGCGAACGGCGGCACCTGCTTCTCAGGCTTCTCCCCCTATTCAGGTCAGGTCTCTCGCCTCGATGGACCCAACTTCGACGTCATAAACCCCATCGTTCAAAACCTACCCGTATCCAATCACGATCACGGCATCAACGGCATCCAGTTCACAAACAACGGCGACATGCTCGTGAACGTCGGCGGTGTCACCAATGCCGGCGTCTTCGCCTGCCCCATCGGCGGCCTAAACGCTTCTCCATTGAGTGGTGCCATCATTATCGCTGAAACCAGCAAACCCGACTTCAACGGTAACATCATATATCTCGATGGTGGCGGTAACCCGAACAACAACCAGGTATCCGGAGCTAGCGTACACGTGGCCGACGGCGTAGACGTACGCGTCTTCTCGTCTGGCCACCGCAATCCCTACGATCTCGTCTACATGACTGATAGTCGCATCTACGCGACCGACAACGGACCTAACGCCGGATTCGGCGCGGCGTCATACGGCCCCGGCTCCCAAGGCGGCGAGCCTACTGCGCCCGACGAGCTGAACTTCGTCGAGGAAGGCAATTACTACGGCCACCCCAACAGAACCCGAGGCCAATCCGACTTCCGCCAGAACATCTACCACGATGTGTATGTGGGTTCCGGAAACGGCTTCACGCAGGCGCTCACGACATTCCCATCATCCACCAACGGGCTATTCGAGTACCGCGCCGACACCTTCAACGGTGCCATGCGCGGCGAGCTCATCGTCCAGAAATTCCACGGCGAGACTTACCGCGTCGGCCTTTCACCTGACGGCCGCAGCGTTTCCTACAAGCAGTGGCTCCCGTGGTACGCCGACGCCCTCGACGTCTGCCAGGCTCCCGGCGGCGCGATCATTGGAATAGACTGGGATGGCAACAAGGTCCGAGTCTCCCGTCCCAACGACAGTGCCGCTCAGGGTCTCACCGTATACGACATCTTCCCATGGCGCTCACCCACAGATGGTGGCCGTCCCTTCGTCATCGGCGGCGCCAACTTCGGCGACACCAGCAACACCAAGGTCACCTTCGGCGGCGTCCAGGCGCAGCTCACCAGCGTCAGCTCGACCCGGATCAAGGGTATCATCCCCTCAGTCCCCGCCGCGCCCTCTGGCCTCATTGACATCGGCGTGACTGTTGGCTCCACCACGGTCTTCCATGAAGCAGCGTTCAAGTATCTCGGCGACGAGGTAAACGACAACGGCGCTCGCGCCAGCATCGAGATCGACCCGGGCAGCGACATCAACATGAGCAGCACCTACAGCACTGGCTCATTCAAAGTCACCAATACCTCCCAGCAGGGCCAACTACTCACCAAGGCCACCATCGACTTCCGCACCGCGATGTTCATGGACTGCGTCTACGACCCCTTCGCCACCGCTGGCGATTCCGCAGGCAAGCCCTTCACGCTCGACTTCAACGGCACCGGCGGCGGAGTAACCACCAACTACCTCAGCTCTCACGATGGCGGCTTCGATGCTCTCGAAATCAACTTCTCGAACTGCAACCCCGGACAGCAAATCCAGTTCAGTATCGACGTCGACCCGACAACAGTGAACGGCACCACACCTCCCGGCCCGAATCATTCCGGCAGCATCTCCGGCCTCGAGCTGATCGGCAGCACCGTTACCTTCGAATTCAACGACGGTACAGTCCTCGTCGGCGAGCCATGGCGGAACGGCAACAGCGTCACCGGTTGCTTCAACGTCGTGAAGGTCGTTCAGCCTGAGCGCCCCGGCATCGAAGTGCTCGGCCTCGACACCATTGAATCCGATACCAGCCAACAAGGCCACACCCTCCGCGTGACCGGACCCGTCGGCTCTCAGGTGTCCCTCATTCAAGTCGAAGCTGGGCTTTGGGTTGATGGAGGCGGCTTTGATGTCGACCCCTTCGAAGCCAACACCGCGCTCAATGTCGAAGAATTCTCCGCCCAGATCGGCACAGAGCAATTCGTCGACTTCAACGTAAACCTGAAAAAGAGTGACTTCGTGGCCGGCTACAACTACTTCGCCGCAGTGATCAAGGATTCAGAAGGGCACAACGGAAAGATCAGCTCAGTCGTTCGCCTCAAATACAACCCCTGATCCAGTCTCACACCGAAACCGAATCCCCCCTTCCGCAGAAAGCGGAAGGGGGGATTTTTGTATCAATACCCGCGACTCATTCCCGGACAGCCGACCGTCTAACAACCGTTCAGCCCTCACCCAACTCGTTCTCAAATGATAGAGGGCGCCATCACAGGACGTTACCAAAGCCAGAACGAATCAGAATGAAACTGTCCGGAAGAGAGATCCTAGATAAGTGCATCGCACTTCGATATCATAGCCTGCGGACGCCGAGCGTTGCGAGGCTACCGTAGGTGCGGGGAAGGCTGCGTTGGAAACCGCACTAGCGGTTTGACTGAGCGATCGTGCACCGCCGGACCGGCGAATGCCTATCAGCGATATGCGCATCCGGCTCCCGAAGGGACTACCCAACTGTGTCCCAACTGATTATAGCGAACCCGGGGTAAACTAAACGTCAGGGAACATCACAAGCGCGACCCGGTCCTGCGACGAATTCTCGCCACCCTGATCCTTGCCATCCTGCCAGAAACTATACACGCGTCCGTACATCTTTCCCGAACGACTCTTCAAAACTTTGTACACAAGCGGCCTCCGCCACGGATCCAGCGGCGGCACCGATTCATCCAGATACGGCCCATTCCATCCCGGAATTCCCGAGTCAAAAATCAGGACGCTCCATCCCTCTTCCTCTGTCGGTATATGACTCGTGTCGCGTGCAAAATTTGAAAACGCTCGCGAGTATGCCTCCAACTTGTCCTGATACTCCACGCCGCCCATACCCCGCGCATCATCGCGCAGCGCGTCGTCCCACTTGTCATTAAGTCTCTGGATCTCCCCACCGAGCACCTTCACAGGTGCGAACCCGGATTCATCATCGGTCGAACTCGCCCAGACGCCCCAATTCTTCCACATCCCCAACTGCGGCTCAGCCGGCGAGATTCTTGTAATCTGACCTGTTGAAGTAATCGTCACCTGATCGCCGGAAACGACGGATGCGTGAACCCGCGTGTCGCTCGCCGTGATCGACGCCGCGCCATCGAAAACGTTCAACCTCGTTCCGCCAATCTCCGATCGCAAGACTACCAGGTTTCCGCCCGGGCTCGTGATGCGCCCTTCGCTCGTTTCAATCTCAAAGCTCCCATGGAGGCCACGATTCGAGACATCAGCAAACAGCGCACCGCGCACCAGGAAAATGCCAATGCGTGATGTATCGTCGCTCAGCTGCGAGAACACGACATGCGTGTCCTGCGCCAGCCGCAGCTCCTCACCGCCGCCAAGCGCGATGACAGCGCCGCCGTCTCGAGCCGTGCGAAGCTCTGCCCCCTGAGCCACCGGAGCGACGTCCTCAGCCCGACCCCACTGGTTGTCGCGGTTGGCACGAACTTCCAACGGCGACTCATCGCTCATACCGTACACAACCCCTAGTGCACCATTCGCGATCGAGGGGGTTGGCGGCTCCGGCCGCACATTCGTTGCGTTGATCTGTGGTGGTTGGCTGGGAGCATCCCGCCCCGGATCAGGCCGACCGAAGCCGGTGGTCTCGCTCTGTGGTTCGCCGAAGCCACCACCTTGCGACGCGCCGAAACCTCCACCCGTCTGGGGAGGCGGCGGCGGCACGAATTCGCCTCGTCCCCCGCTTGAACTCGCGGCTGGTGGAGTCTCCGGGAGCCCCGTAAACGGGTTCACCCGAGAAGCAGGTGCTCCTCCGAAACCGCCACGATCCGCGCTTCCCATCGGTGGGGGAGCACTCATCGGCGCCGACGCAGCAGCATCGATTCCCGAAGGCGGATTGATGCCCGGAGGACTCCAATTCGCCGCAGGTATTCCGAAACCATTCTCCACCGGCGGCGGCCCGCCCGCTCCTCTCGGAGCCCTCGACGCGAAAGGGTCACCAGCGTCGAATCCACCGCCGAATCCCCCCGCCGTCGGCGGGGCAGCATCGCCTCGAAGGATCTGGCTCACCGACATCTTCTGAAACCGCAGCTCACCGTAATCTTCAGTGAGGATCGTTACGTAGTCCGCGTTCTCCGACGTAATGCGACCCTTAATCTCCCGCCCTTCGAGCGTAACGACCGAATCCGCCCAGGCGGCCGCCCCCAACGCTCCCGCGAGAATCACCAGTGCCACGGAACTCTTGAAACCAATCTGCTTCTTCATCGGCGCGGCCCCTCCCGCTCGTCTCTAGTCGCTTACTCAGCGGCTTCTGTCTCGGTTTCTTCCGTCGAATCTGCGGTTTCCGCCGCAGGCACTTCTGCTCCCGTCAGCTTTGCAAGCGCCTCCGCATCGCTCAGCCCGGGCTCCAGCCTGCGAATCTCCACCAACTCCATGCGCACAGGCTTGTTCGGCTTGTTCTGCGGATTGCGAGGAACGTTGCCGATGGTTCTGACAACCTCCATACTACCCGAGCCCGCAAGCAAAGCTCCGAACACTGTGTGGACACCATTGAGGTGCGTCGGCGTGCCTTCGGTGATGAAAAACTGAGAGCCATTGTCGTTCGGCCCGCCGTTCGCCATTCCCAAGATTCCGGGGACGTTGAATCCAAGCTCCGGTGCGAACTCATCTTCAAAAGTATATCCCGGTCCGCCCATTCCCGTCGCAGTCGGATCGCCGCCCTGGATCATGAAACCACTCATGACACGATGGAAAAGGATACCATTGTAGAATGGCCGCTTCACAGTTTTCTTCGTGATCGGATCCTCGAACTCTGCCGTCCCCTCTGCAAGGTTGACGAAGTTCCTGACCGCCAACGGTGCCTGCTCTTTGTACAGCCGCAGGTACATGTTGCCGAACCGTGTGTGGATGATTGTATAGTAGTCTTTCGTCGCATCGAGCTCCGGACCCTTGTCGAAATCCTGAGCGAATGTGACAGCGGGAAGGAGGAGAAGTGCCGTGGCGAGGAAAGCGATTTTTCTGAGGAATTGACTCATTTGCGCGTGTGCTCCGATGATCTTTGTTTTGGGCTTCAGCCCGAAATCGGAGGGATTCTGCGCCCGAGTTCGCGGGGCGGTCAAGCCTCTGGTCCTCTCAGCGTCTACCTTCCAGAATCACCCGCGAACCCCAGTGCCGGCTGATGCGCAGCTTCCTGATTCCCGCAGCCTCGGCCAGCTCCGCCCACTCGCGTTTCGTAAATGCCCGGCGCACCGAAAGCGGCGCGTCGTTGAGGAAAACCCGATTCCGACAAATCAGCGGCGCCGCAGCCCTGATCGATAGCCAGCCGTAAAGCGTACGCTCCAGATCATTGACCAGCCAACCGACACGAGCCGCATCATTCATCAGCGCCAACCACGCGCTTACTTCTCTCGGCGGAAAATGATGGAGGAACAGTCCAGCAGTCACCACGTCGAATGGTTCTGCCCGTTGCAATGCCGAACCTGACTCGTCGGTGCTAAAACTTCCAGGCGAGCCAGCCGCCGCGCGCAGCACCTCTCGCGCGTCCGCAGTGATCACAGAAATTTCAGGATAAGACGCACACCGAATCCGCGCCTCCTCGGCGAGATCGCCGTTGCACTCAACCGCCGTGATTCGAACGGGGAGCTTCTGCCGCCTCGCCCATTGCACCACCGCCCTCGGCACATCTGCGCTGCCCGTGCCGATATCGCATACACGAACGACACCCTTTCGTTGCATCGCCGCCCGCTCCAAGAGTGGTGCGATGAACTTCACAGTCAGCGACGAGCCACCGAGCCATCGATTGACTCG
>JAUIJJ010000138.1 GCA_030431385.1 bacterium
CACCGCCCAGTTCATGTCCCGGAGCAGGTCCGTATCCGTGTGCAGGTTGAGCAGGTTCTTGCTGTACCCGAGCGCCTTGCCGCTATTGTTTTTGACGAGGCCGCGCGCGACTTCGAGCGCCTTCGCCGCGGGATCGTCCGACACGCGGAAGCTAATCATGCCCAAGCGATGCGCCTCCTCACAATCAAACCGCCGACCGGTGAGCAGAAGTTCGCGCGCGACTTGGCCCGGCAGCCTCTTCAGCGCGAGACTGGAGACGATGCCGGGAATAAAGCCGATCTTCGTCTCAGGAAAACCGAAGTGCGCCGAGTCCGCGCCAACGACGATGTCGGAGGAAAGCGCGAGGGCCGAGCCACCGCCAAGAGCGTTGCCGTGGATCGCTGTGATCACCGGGCAGGGCTGGGTGATCATGGCCTCGAGAACCCTGAACAGTGCCTCTCCCAGTCGATTGAACGCGGTGTAGCTCCCCTCGTAGGAAAGCATCTCACCGAGGTCCATGCCCGCACAGAAATCCTTCCCCTCGCCAGAAACGACCACGACCTTGCGTCGGGAATCGACGGCGAGAGCTTCCGCCATCTCCTCAAGCAGGGTCAGCGTCAGCGCGTTGCGCGAACCGGGGCGGTTGATCTTGATGTGGAGGATTCGGTCGTCGACTTGTTCCGCAACAATCTGGGAATAGCCGGTCGAGGCACCCGCGCCATCAAGCGTTTCAAAGCACTCCTTGGGGAGCGATCCGCCCCAATGCGCGACGGCCTTGTTGTAGAGATCGTCGTCCAGCTCAATGGTCATGCGAAGCGTCGCGCCAGCATACGTCTTCCCTTGTGCATCTGTCTGCATGCCGATGCTGCCGCCACCGCCGAGGGCACCGTGAACGAGGAAGTTCAGCGCCTCCAGATTGTCCATTTCGAATCGCTCGACGGCGCCGCTGGCCATCTTGGAAAGGTGCTGGCGCACGCGCTCTTCGGTGACGTGTTCCTTGATGAACGGATAGAACGCCGGATCGCGGGCGATGACGCCAACGTTGACGGCGTCGCCCTTATCTCCGGAGCGGCCATGGGCAATTGTGTAGAGCGTAACGGTGCGGGGCATGTACTTCTCCTGCGAAATCATTTGGAGCGTAGGGAGAATGGGAACGCTCCCCCGGCGGGACAAGGGAAGTTGCACGCACCCCGTGTCGCATCACAAAAAGAAAACCACCGCCACGGGGGCGATGGTCTTCAGGAATGAATCTGTTCGGGTGAAAAGAGAGGACTAGCTGTCTTTCTTGCCGGTCTCGCCGGCTCCCAGCGCTTTGCTTTCGACAATCTTGTCGACGAGCTTGTAATCGAGAGCTTCCTGTGCCGTCAGGAAATAATCGCGGTCGCTGTCCTTCTCGATTTTGTCGAGCGTCTGGCCGGTGTGCTTGGAAAGGATTTCGTTGAGCATGACCTTCATGCGCAGCATTTCCTTGGCCTGAATCTCAACATCGGTGACCTGACCCTGAGCGCCGCCGAGGGGCTGGTGGATCATGATGCGGCTGTTCGGCAGTGAGCTGCGCTTGCCAGCGGCACCTGCTGCCAACAGCACGGCTCCCATGGATGCAGCCTGCCCGATGCAGGTCGTCGCCACGTCGGGCTTTACGAACTGCATGGTATCGTAAATCGCCAGACCTGCGGTCACGCTGCCGCCCGGCGAGTTGATGTACAGGTTGATGTCTTTCTCCGGGTCCTGAACTTCCAGAAAGAGGAGTTGAGCCGTGACGAGCGTCGCGACCGTATCATTGATCGGCGTGCCGAGGAAAATGATCCGGTCCATGAGCAGTCGGGAGAAAATATCAAGACCACGTTCACCCCGATCGGTCTGCTCGATGACCATTGGGACATCCATCATTCTCGGTTCCATGAGCGCTTAGTCCTTACCGTTTGATTTTTCCGCACTGCCGTCGATGGGGTGAGTCACCCCCGGCGCGCGCTCGATAATCGTGTCAATTATTCCGAAGCCCTTGGCTTCTTCCGGACTCATGAAGTAGTCGCGGTTACAGTACTTCTCGACTTCTTCTTCGGTCATGGTCGTGTGCTTGGCCATGAGCTGGTAAAGAGACTTGCGGATGCGCAGGATCTCGCGCGCGTGAAGGTCAATGTCGGTGGCCTGACCCTGCGCACCGCCCGAAGGCTGGTGAATCATGATCCGCGAATGAGGCAGCGAAGCGCGCTTACCATGCGTTCCCGCCAGCAGCAGGAACGAACCCATCGACGCCGCCTGACCGATACACACGGTGGCGATGTCGCACTTGATGAGCTCCATCGTATCGTAGATCGCCATCCCCGAAGTAATCACTCCACCCGGAGAATTGATGTAGAAATTCACATCCTTTTCCGGGTCCTGACTTTCGAGGAACAGCAACTGAGCGGTGACGAGACCAGCAACGCGGTCATCAATGTCGCGGCCAAGGAAGATGATGCGATCCTTGAGCAGCCGCGAATAGAGATCATATCGCTGAGTCCCGTTCTCCGTCTCTTCGTAGATCATCGGGTTGAAGATGATATAGCGCTCGTAATCATCCTCGTTGGCTCGAGGGACATTTCCGGAGACAAGCCCGAGATCACGCGCCTTGTCCTGCGCTTCGCGCAGGCCAATGCGGTATTCTGACGGGAGACTGTTCCAGAGCTGCATGTCGGTTCCTTTGGTTGGTAACAGCGGGGCGATTACTCGCCCTTCTGCGATTCACCTTCCGCGTCGGCTTCGCCCTGGGCGGCGCCTGCGGCGATCTCTTCAGTGAGAGCCTGGAAGCTGTCGGCTGGCGAACCGGCCTGACGACCTTCGAGCGCGGCGGCCTGCTCGGCGCGCTGCGCTTCCGCGATCTTCTCCCACTCTTCGAAGGAAACTTCCTTCCAAGAAACATTCGCCTGGTCGATGAGCTTGTCATTGGTGACCTTCAGCTTCAGGTCCTCAATGAACTGATCCCACTGCTTCTTCGCTTCGAGTTGGGCGCGGATGGCGAGCGGCTTGCGGCCAGTACGTTCCGCTGTGCGCTCCAGAGCTTCCTGAATCTGCGCTTCCGTCGGATCGCTATCTTCGCGCTTGGAGATTTCACGCACGATGAGATAGTTGCGCACGTTCGCCTTGGCCTGAGCCTCGACGTTCGCCGCGTAATTCCGAACCAGCGACTCTTCCATGTACTGAAGAGACATGCCGTACTGGTTTAGTCGCTTTTCCATGTCGCTGATGTTCTTGTTAGCGGTGCGCTCGACGAGTGCCCGTGGCAGATCGAATTCGAGACGCTCGCTGACAAGCTTGAGGATGCCCTTAAGCACTTCCTCGCGCTGGCGGTCTTCCTCCGAGCGCTCAAGGTCCGTGCGGACTCCGGCGCGAAGGTCGGCCACTGTCGCGTAGCTTTCTTTGATGTCCTGAGCAAAGTCATCGTCCAACTCAGGAAGAACGCGCTTCTTAATCTCAAGAACGTCCAGCTCGTAATGAACCTTCATGCCGCCCTCGGACTCGTCCTCGATGTCCATGGCGATATGATCGCCCTTCTTCTTGCCAACGAGTGCTTCAGCGATGGCCTTCGGAAAGTCGTTATCGACGTTGACTGTATAGTAGTCGTCCTGGCTGCGGTCTTCGATGACCTGACCGTCAGAGCCGGTAACGGTGCAGTTGACCAGCACGCCGTCCTTGCTCGCGTAGACGGCATCTTCGGAAGGCTCGAAGGTCGCGCTGCGATTGCGCATGTTCTCGATTGCACGATCAATGGAACTGTCGTCGATGGTCACCTTGTAGGCGTCGACGTTCAGGTCCTTCAATGTGTCGTCGTTGATCTCGATGTCGGGGTTAACTTCGAGCGCCAGTTCAATAACCGTCCCCTGATTCTTATCGCTCTTCCAGTCCAGCATGTAGGGCTCACTGATGGAGACGATGCTCTTTTCCTCGCAGAGCATCTCTGCGAGGCGGGGAACCATGCGCTTGACCGTCTCTTCACGCGCTTCGCGGTCGAAGCGGTTGCTGATCAGGTTCATCGGCGCCTTGCCCGGGCGGAAGCCGGGGATACGGATGTGGCGATTGAATTCTTTGAACGTCTCCTTGAGGCGGCCCTTGATGGCCTCCTCGGTCAGACGAAGCTTGAATCGAATGCGCGAGCCGGGAAGCCGCTCTTCTTCCTCAACTTCATACGGGATCTTCTCGGACTTCTTCTCGAGTACGGCGGCAAGCGCAGAGCCGCCCTTTTCCTGATTGTCTTCCAGTTCCGGCACTGCGGCACTCCTTTGATCGTCTTCAGATGGCCCCGAGGTGGGGGCCGAATTGGCCTCAAACTGCTTCCGGGCGCACAAAAAAGCTTCCATCGAAGGAAGCAAATTCCCCGCCCGGTGAGCGAAGGGCGGGAAGTAAAGAGTGCTCGCCGTCCGTCCATCAAGGGAAAACCGGGCCTACAAGCAGGGGAATTGACCTGCCAAGGCCTTCAACAGGCCCCGGACCCTGTCCTGCACCCGACTCTAGCGTGTTTCATTTCGGTACGGCTTGCCGACTATTGGGCCGCCTCACGGCGGGGACAATGCTCCCGAAGCCCGTCCAGCCCGGTCAGAAGCCGATTCATTTCCTCCTCAGTCCCGATGGAAACGGAAAAGCCGTCTTGCAACTCGGGAATCTCCGACGCGCGGACCAGTATCGCCTTCTCGCGCAGCCCGCTGATCAGCCGATCAGTGTGGCCGCCCCGCACGAACAGGAAGTTCCCCTGACTCTGTGGCACCCGAAACCCGCGGTCCTGCAACTGGATTCGAACCCGCGAGCGCGTCATCGTGATCTTGCCGACAGTCTCCGCCAGCCAATCCGATGCGCGCCACGCCGCAAGCCCCAGCACCTGTGAAACGACGTTTACGTTAAAGGGCTCCTTGAGCGAAAACAACGGTGCCAACACTTCGTCCTGCCCCATCGCGAAACCGATCCGCACCCCGGCGATGCTGTGGGACTTCGAAAACGAGCGAGTCACGACAACGTTCGGCAGGCCATTGCGCACGAGCCGAAGCGCTGACGTGCCCGCGAAGGCACAGTACGCCTCGTCGATCACGACAAGAGTCTGCGGGTGCTCCAGCGCGAACTGCTCCAGCAGCTTGCTCTCCACGCCGAGGCCATGGGGCGGATTCGGCGAGGCAACGTACAGCAGCTTGAGATCGTCGGGCGCGTCGTCGAGCGCTTCTTCCTGGGAACGATCCAGCCAGTTCAGCTTTACCAACTCCGCGCCACACATCGCGGCAATGTGCTCATAAAAAAGATAGGTAGGCCAAAGGCACCCGAT
The DNA here is from genome assembly GCA_030431385.1 of bacterium. Classification (GTDB taxonomy): domain Bacteria; phylum Sumerlaeota; class Sumerlaeia; order SLMS01; family SLMS01; genus JAUIJJ01. Next base: position 5,267 of record JAUIJJ010000138.1, read on the forward strand.
CTTCTGCCCGGGGTCGACGAACGCATGGGCCAGCAAGCGCAAAACCTGATTCGAGCCGCAGGTCACAAAGACCTGTCGCGACTTCAGCCGAAAGCTCGCGGATATCGCTGTTCGCAGTTCGAAGCTCACCGGGTCCGGGTACAGCCGCAGCCGACTCTCCTGAAGGTTCAGCAGTTCTTCGATGACTTCCAGCGGCGGCGGGTAGGGGTTTTCGAACAAATGAAGCCGCGTGAAGTCCGATTTCGCTGTCTCCCCCGGCGCAAAAGCCGAGAGGCGCGAGACAGATTCGCGAGGCTTGATGGGTTCGCTCATGAGACTGGATACTTCCCGGGACAGTATGCCATGATTGAGCAGGGGGTCGCCGCGACGCGGCAATGAAAAATGGCGTTCTCAGTCCGCCCGGACTTACTTGTCACCCCATGTGTAGCGGCCGTTGAGGCGCTCGGCCTCGAACTTCAGCTTCTGAACGTAGACACCGAGTTGCCGGTCGTCGGTGTTGTCTTCGAGATGTTGCGAAGGCGTCCACAGCGGCGTGACTTCAATGCGCAACCATCGCGGCTTGTCGTCCCAATCAGAGTCCCGCGGTTTCTGATCCCACGAGAACTGGCGGGACTCGCCGGGTTGCAGTCGCACGTGTTCCGGGTCGCCTTTTGGCCAATGGATGATGATGTCGGCAGGGAGCGCCATTCGGTACAGGCCAAAGCTGATACGCTCGACATCGCGCTCAACGACGGTCTTCCAATCACCCGCTGTCCAGAACTCCACCGTGCCATCGGCCTGCGGCTCATAGTAGCGAGGATACGCGCCCGGGTAGAGTCGCTGGCTGCTGAAGCTCGCCATCAAAATCGCCGCGACGCCGCAGAACAGAAGCAGCCGAGGGCCGCGCCGACTCTCCAGCGGTTCGATGGTGAGCGCACGTTGCCTTCGCGAAATTCCCACCGACGCGCCCAAGGCGATCCACAGCGAAACCTCGACGATCCTCAGGTAGAAAACGTATTGCGCGAGACTGATCACCAGCACGCCCACCAGCCCCATCCATAGCGCCACCATGATCGTGCGGTTGTGCTCGCTGAAGTGACACCACCCTTTCTTGACTTCCGCGATCACCCCGAGCACTCCGGCAAGAAGCATCAGCGGAACAAATGGGCCGTTTTCAATCAGTGAATGCAGCCACAGCGAATGCGCCGTGACGTGGTCGAACTGGCGCCACGTATAAAACGGAGTGATGAGCCACTCGTAGAAAATGTAGTGCGTCCCGAGGCCCAGCCCGAAGGGATGCTCCCTCAGGAACAAAAGCCCGCTAACGTAATAGTTAGCGCGGTCCTGCGCGCGGAGGATATTGGCCATCCGCTGTGCGAGCACGTCGCCCCCGATGAGTACACCAAGCAGCCCGAGCAACAACGCTCCGCCCGCGGCCCACGGGATGTACTTTCTGGCCTGAGGCAAAACCCGAATGGCATAAACGCCACCCACACAGGCGCCGGCAAACACGCCTGCCCACGGCGCTCGCGCGGCCGTGAGCACCAATGTTAAGCCGACAATAATCAACAAGCCGATGAGCGCCGTGTTTCGCTTGTTACGACCCGCAGAAAACCACAGAAGCAGCCCCGGCCACATGAAAGCGATCCACTGGCCCATCCAGCCCGGATGCCCCGCTAGCCCCTGGAGGCGCCCCTGCTGAAGCGGGTCCGGATTGAGCCGACGCAACCCGCTGAGGTTCAGCCATTCCGACCATTCAAGAAGGCCGTACAAACAAGCCACGACAAGACTAAGCGAACCGAGCTTGAGCCATCTCGCCACTGCAAACGGCGTCATGCGCCGCGCGGCAATCGACGCGATCAGAATTCCCGTCCCCCAGTTCCACAGTGCCTTCATGGTCCATTGTGGCGAGGTCGCAGGATAGTAGAACATCATATCGAGATTCATGATCAGGAATTGCTTCGCTTCCCACGGTTGCTGTTCCTGAAACAGGATCAGCTGCGCCCCGACAATGGAAGACGCGATCAAGAGAAACGACAAACCCGTGAGAAAGTACGGCCACAGCCCATAGTAAACCCGCAAGCCGCGCTCGGGTAGCTGCTGATCCCCTGCCGTCGACAGCCCCAAGTTCCAACCGCCTGGCTTTCCGAGCAGCCGCAGTTCCCCCGCCAGCATACCAATAACGAAGACCTCAATACCGGCGAGATTGTGCGTCTTCCCCTGATCCATCAGATAAAGCGGAGCCAGCAGCGCCATGGCATAGACAGCCCAAAGCGGATTCAGAAAACCAAGGATGATCGCGAGGAGATAAGTCACCCGGCTTTCCATCGTTCCCACGCTCAGGAAGTAGGAAAGCAGCAGAAAGATGAGGCCGAATCCAATCCCGCGCAGCAGCTTCACCCAAAAAGGAAGCGGCGCGCGCTGTTCGTTCAGCGACGGATCATCAATCCCAACGATTCGGCGATAGGTAGTCGTGCTCATCGGCTGGGAGTATGTGCGCATCCTTGCGGTCCGCAACGATTACGTCTCGAAACGAGAAACTGCGCCGAAGAATCCCTATGATTGCCAGAAATCTGAGACCCTCAAAAAAAATCGTTCGCGAGTGTTTTTTCCGTCTTGACTCGGGGAGGGCGTTTGGGGACTCTCTCCCTCCCTGCGGCGGTAGTCCTGCCGCCGCGGCGCCTCACCGGAGGGCGGTTAGCTCAGCTGGTTAGAGCGCCAGCCTTACAAGCTGGATGTCACAGGTTCGAATCCTGTACTGCCCACCATCAGAGGCTGAGGTCACAAAAATTTCGGGGGCGTAGCTCAGTTGGTTAGAGCGCCGGCCTGTCACGCCGGAGGCCGCGAGTTCAAGTCTCGTCGCTCCCGCCACTTAAACAAACTTCCCGCCCGGTCTCGGGCGGGAACTTTGTTTTTACCCCCGCGCCAGCCTGCGAAGTTCGGTTGCCTCTCTCGCCTCGCCCCTCCTCATAAGTAACCCAACATGGAACACGATCGAACACTCGGGAGTCCCCCACCACCATGCCACTGACCGCGCTGATTCCTGCGGGCAACGAAGAGCGCCACATCGCCCAGTGCATCGAAAGCGCACGCTTCGCCGACGAGGTGATAGTCGTGGTGGATTCTGCCTCAACGGATCGGACCCGCGAGATTGCCGAGGAACTCGCCGACCGGGTCCTCGTCCACGAGTACGAGAATTCCGCCGCACAAAAGAACTGGGCCATTCCCCAGTGTGCCCACGAGTGGGTGCTCGTCATCGACAGCGACGAGCGCGTCACCCCTGAGCTACGCGAAGATGTCGAACGCGTCGTTTCCGCCGACGGACCGCTCGACGGCTACCGAATCCATCGCATCAATCACTTCGCCGGGCAGCGAATTGTCGGATGTGGTTGGCAGCGCGATGACGTGCTGCCCTTTTGTTATTTTTCAATGTAATGCTATTCTTCACCTTTCTATGCCATTTTGGCGCTCATGCATGGAGAGGATATGCTTAGCTTTTTATTACGTTCTGTCTTTTTAGGCTTAGCAACCGCTGCCGTTGTACTGCTCGCAGTTCCATCATTGCGCAATAACGTTATTCCTGTCGCGCTCGACCAACAACCGAAAAATATCGCATCTCTTGAATTGTCGTTTAACCAAGCCGTAAGAAGAGCG
>JAUIJJ010000139.1 GCA_030431385.1 bacterium
CGCAAGAGCCGCGTCCCCGCGTTCCGTCTCCGCATGAACGATTCTGAGTTCAAGGCCTCGGTCTACACGAACATTGAATCCATTGACGACGACTCGCAGGTCCCGACGTTCTTCGAGCCGCAAACGTACAACGTATGGTTCTCAACGCCGGACGAGATCATCGGCAACCAACTGCTTCTTGCATTCGATTACCTTCTCGTTTCGGAAGCCAACAACGACCCGAACATCCTCCTGATCCTCGAATCGCTGGAAGTCACTTCCTACGACCTCGCGCCTGAAGAGGAGTAAGTCGGCGGAGTTTCTGCCAAAGCTAAAAACAAGCGACGCCGGGCGGTTTGACCGTCCGGCGTCGCGTACTTTTATCGGGGTTGCGGAGCGCCGCCGCTTAGCCGCCGCTGACCGGTGGCATCATGCCGACGACGTCGCCATCGCTCAACACCGTGTCGGCGTTCGCCCACTCTTCGTTGACGGAGATCATCAGCGCCGCGCGCCATTCGGCGAACTGGCTGTGTCGCGCGATGATCAAATCAATGAGCGCCGAGACCGGCGTACCGTCGCCGACATCGTACTCTTCTTCATCGAGGCTCAGCGCCCGGCGAATGGTCGCGAAGTAAAGAACGCGCACCTTCATCGCGCGCCCCTGGCCGTCGTACTGATCTCGATTTCATACTTCGCGATGCGCTTGCGGAGGGTCGAGCGCGTGATGCCGAGGAGCTTTGCTGCGCGGAGCTGGTTGCCAGAAGTTTTGTTCAGCGCGTGAATCAGCATCGCTCGCTCGATCACGTCGAACGCGGAAAAGTTGTCACCGCGGCTCCGCGCCTCGACCAACTTGTCGAACATCGGCTCGACCTGACGTTCGATGTCCTCGAAGACCGAGGTGCCGTTGACCGCACGCTCGAGGTCGATCTCTTCGCGCGTGAGTCCCTTGCCGACTCCCTGAGGAACAGGCTTTGACCCACTCGCCTGGTGTTCGATCGGGCGAGGTTCCGACTCGCTCTTGAGGCGAACATCGATGGGGAGAATCGTATCCGTTTTCACTGTGAGCACGGCGTTGCGCAGCGTGTTCTCCAACTCGCGCACATTCCCAGGCCAATCGTAATTGGTCATCTTCTCGATCGCGGCGGAGCTCATGCGAATCTTCTTGTCGGGACGGTCGCGAAGATACATTCGCAGGAAGTAGTCGACGAGATTTGGGATGTCGTCGCGCCGCCGGCGAAGGGGCGGCATTTGAACTCGGACAACATTAAGCCGATAGAAAAGGTCTGGGCGAAATCGGCCATCCTCCATCATCTCTTCGAGGTTTCGATTGGTCGCAGCGATGATTCGCACATCGACCAGCAACGTCTCCGAACCACCGATTCGCTCGAACTCGCCGCTTTGCAGAACGCGCAGAATCTTAGTCTGCGTCGCGAGCGACATATCGCCAATTTCGTCTAGAAAAAGCGTCCCGTTGTCCGCCTGCTCGAACTTGCCGTGGCGCCGAGAGACGGCGCTTGTGAAGGAGCCCTTCTCGTGTCCGAAGAGCTCACTCTCCAACAACGTTTCGGGAATCGCGGCGCAATTCACGGCGATGAACGGCTTGTTGGGGCGCTCGCTGTGGCGATGAATCGCCCGCGCGACCAGTTCCTTACCCGTTCCGCTTTCGCCGGTTACCAACACGGTGGCGTTCGAATGAGCAACCTGCCCGACCATCTTGTAAACTTCCTGCATCGCTTCGGACTTACCGATGATCGTGTCTTGGGGATGGTCTTCCGTGGCGGCGGGTTGCACGTCAGTGACGCTGTGCATCTCGCGCGCGAGGTCCATCGCTTCATGTACGATTTCGCGGAGTTTCTCGACGCTGAATGGCTTGATCAGAAAGTCGTAGGCGCCGTGCTTCATGGCCTCGATCACGTTCGCCGAGGTGCTGTAAGCAGTCATCAGTATGACAAGCTGACGGGGGCTGATGGCCTGAATTTTCTTGAGCGTTTCGATGCCATTCAAGCCGGGCATACGCAGGTCCATGAGCACAAGGTCCGGCCGCTGCTCGCTGATTTTGGTGAGTGCTTCCTCACCGGAAACTGCCGAGTCGATCTCGAATCCATCGCGCTCAAAAACACGGCGAAAGCCCACGGCCACATCTGGCTCGTCGTCCACCACCAACATTCGCTGCATAGCTGTCATTCCCTCGCCCTTCTCATCAAATCGTCTTCACGCCCTTCGCCCCGGTCAATCCTCCGGGGGCACCTTCGGCAGCGAGACAGTAAAGCGGCTGCCTTCGCCCGGGGTGCTCTTGATCTTGATCGTCCCCTTGTGGCCTCGGACGAGTTTCTCGCAAATGAACAATCCGAGTCCTGTGCCGCCGTTTCTCCGAGTGAAGAACGGGTCGAACAAATTTTTCACGTCTGCGGCGGGAATGCCTTTTCCCGTATCCTCAATGACGAACGTGACGTTTTCTGCTGCTGACTTGGTGCTAACCTTGATCCGCCCACCTTCGCCGGTTGCCTGAAGTGCGTTGACCATGATGTTGAGGAACACCTGCTGGATCTGTCCCTCGTCGATCTGTGCGTCGGGCATGGGCTTCCGAAACTTCTTCACCAATTCGATGCGCTGCTTGTGTAGGTGGGGCTGGAGGAAGAGGAGCAGATCATCGCAGAGCGCGTTGATGTTCACGGGTCCGAGTCGCGACTCGGTCGTCCGCGCGAGGCTGAGCGTTCGTTCGACCATTAGGTTGATGCGGTCGAGCTTTTCGATCACCGTGGCGAGGTCGCTCTGCGTGCGTTCGTCGTGATTTCCCTGCTCGCGGATTCCGTGAATGAGAAGGTGAATGATCGTGATCGGGTTGCGAATCTCGTGGGCGATTTCCGCCGCGAGCGTTCCCAGCAGCGTTAGCCGCTCGGTTTGTCGCACCGAGTCTTCGAGGGCGACGACCCGGTCGAGTCGCCGTGCGTTCTCGATCGCAAGCGCACCTTGGTTCGCGAGTAGTTGCAGCAGCTTCACGTCGACCTCGCGGAAGCGCGTCGGTTCCTCGCTGTACACGGCGAGCACCGCCCGCACCTCCGACTGGTAGGCAACGGGCACGGCAGCGGCGGACTTCAGGTTTTCCCGCTCGGCGAACTCCCGTTGTCGGAACGCGGGGTTGCTCTGAAGACCCGAGATCACCATCGAGTCGCGGTCGCGAACGACCGGCTCCATGAGCGAACCTTCGATCAGAATCTCGGAAAAATCAGGGCCAGCGGAAGTCCCGGCGACTGCCCAAGTGCGAAACTTGTCGCCGTCGACTTCGAGCAAAACGCAAACCTTGCCACTCAGCAGTTGAAGCCCCTCTTCGACGATCCTGTCGAGAATTTGCTCGAGCGGACCAGCCTGAATGAGCGTCCTGCCGACAGTGAATAATGCTTCCAGTTCGTCGGCGTGGCGCTTCACGCGCTCGTGGAGACGAGCGGTTTCGATGACCTTCGCGCTCTGGCTCGCCACGGCCATGAGCAGCTCTTCGTGCTCCTCCCGAAAGGCGGCAGAGCCAGACGAATCCACATTGATCACTCCAATGACGCGGCCGTTGATGATCAGCGGAACCGCGAGTTCGCTGCGGACGTTTGCCTTGAGCTGGATGTAGTGCGGGTCGGCGCGGACGTCGGCGACCCGCAGGGGCTTGCCGCTCCAGGCGACGTAGCCCGTCACACCTACACCGAGAGAGAGCTTCAGGTGCTGCCACCTCCGCCGGTCCACGTTGAATGCGGTCACGATGTTGAGCACGCCACGCGACGAATCGAGCATCGAAATCGAACCGCTCGTTGCCCCCGTAAATCGGACAACTTCCCGGAGAAGCATCTTGAGAACACGCTGCGGATCCAGCGTCGTGTTGACGATGTCCGAAACGCGGAAGAGCACCTCAAGGCGCTCGAGCCGCGACTGGAAGTTTTTCTTTGTCTTGCGAGCCATTAACGACTTTTCAACTCGGATGTGACCAGTCGCGACGATTCGCCACCGGCCGCTTTCGGTCAACGGCAGTCGGGGGAATTGCCACGGTTCGGACCGGGTATTTCTGCAAATGCTTTAGTGGAGCTGGTGCGCACAAAAGAAGCGCTCCCCCGGGATTGCCGGGGGAGCGTTCAGAGGAACCACTTCGCGTAATGCTTAGAGCTTGATGCCGACGACGCTGATCACGTTCTCGACGGACTGGACTTCTTTCAGGAGATCATCGGTGACGTCGGAGTCCACGTTGATGATCGTCATGGCGACGTCCTCGCCTTCGCGGCGACCCCATGTCATCTGGGCGATGTTGACCTTCTGGCGGCCGAACGCCGTGCCGACGCTACCGATAATGCCGGGAACGTCGCGATTCTCGATGACGAGCAGGTTACCTTCGGGAACCGCGTCGAAGTGCTTTTCGTCGAGGATCACGATGCGCGGATGGCGGGGGCCGAACAGCGTGCCGCCGATGTGATGGCGCGCGCCGCTTTCATAGGTGACCATCACCGTCATCAGGTTCGTGTACTGAAAGAGTTCGCTGCGGCGAGTTTCGAGCAACTCGATGCCGCGATCCTTCAGAATCTGATGGGCGTTTACAAAGTTCACCGGACCGTCGACGCTATCCTCGACAAAGCCCTTCACAATCGCGGTGGTCAGCGGTTCGAGAGGGTGATCGAGGATCGAGCCGCTATACCGGCAGTCGATCCGTACCGCGCGCTCGCGATGATACTGCGACATGAAGCGCCCCAGCTTCTCCGCGAGGTCCATGTGAGGACCGATTTTCTGGAGGACATCGGGATCGAGAGAAGGCGCGTTGAGCGCATTACGCACGAGGCCGCTCTTGAGCACGTCGACGATCTGCTCGGCGACCTGTATTGCGACGTTTTCCTGCGCTTCGGTGGTGCTCGCCGCGATGTGCGGGGAAAGTACCACATTATCGAGGGAGCGAAGCGGGTGATCGCTAGCGATTGGCTCGACAGAAAAGACGTCGAGGGCAGCGCCTGCGATCTGGCCGGACTTGAGCGCGTCTACCAAATCGTCTTCGTTCACGATGCCACCGCGGGCGCAGTTCACAATCCGCGCGTTGCTTTTCATCTTCGCAAAGGCGTCTTTGTTTAGAAGGTCCTTCGTCTCTGGGGAGAGCGGCGTGTGAACCGTGATGAAGTCTGACTTCTCACAGATCTCGTCAACGCTCGCCTCGTCGATGCCGAGTTGGCGCATGCGCTCAGAAGACACAAACGGGTCGTAGCCGAGTACGCGCATCTTGAACGCCTTCATGCGCTGAACGACTTCCTGACCAATCCTGCCGAGGCCGATGACGCCGAGAACCTTGCCGTTCATCTCAACGCCCATGAATGCTTTCTTGTCCCACTTGCCGGCGGCCATGGAGGCGTGGGCCTGAGGGATCTTGCGCGCGAGGCTGACCATCATGCTGACGGTGTGTTCTGCCGTGGAGGTGGTGTTGCCGCCCGGCGTGTTCATCACGATGATGCCCTTGCGGGTGGCGGCGGCTGAATCGACGTTGTCGACACCAACGCCTGCGCGCCCGATGACGCGCAGCTTCGCCGCATTCTCGATGATGTCTGCGGTTGCGCGGCTACGGCTGCGAATGACCCAAGCGCTGTATTCGCCGATGCAGTCGCGGATTTCCTCCGGCGTTATCTCCGGGAGGTGATCCACCTCGAAACCGGCTTCCTCAAAGACTTTCAATCCGTCTTCCGAGAGTTTGTCGCTGACTAGAATTTTTTCCTTCATACTGTTCCATATTCCAAAAATGAGAGCTGTCCAAAGCACAACGCGCTCGACCGGGAGGCCGCAACACTCGATTGCCGCCGCACAGTCCAAACCCGTTTGAGCGCTTGATCTGTGGCTTTTCGGTGACCATTGAGTACACCTCTATCAGAACTCAAGACGCTCCCAACGGTTTAGGCCGATCTTGAGTGGAACGAGGATCACGATGAGTTGGAAGAGAACCGCCGCGCCGAGATATGGCCATGTCCAGGCGAGTAGCCCATGGCTGCTGTCGTTGCCATAAATCACGACCGGCAACGCGACCAGTGAAACGCTCACTGCGATGTACGCCAGCGAGAGCAAAACATTAAGAGTGCCTCCGATACCATTGGCGATTCTGGCGGGGTTGTCCTCTTTGAAATCAGGAAGCACCGCGCCGATGCCAACGCTCAGGCTCGAAAGGCCCAGGCTCATCATCGCAACAGTCCCGTAAGAAAGGAGCGTGAATCTCAGGTCCAGCTCAAGTATGTAGTTAGACAATGCGGTGAGTGGCAAACTAATGCCGATACACAGCAACAGGCAGAGGAGGTACTTCTGCCGGACGACCTTGGTGCGCGGAATTGGCGCGAGACCGACCGCCCAGAAACCCCGTCCTTCCAGGCTCAGCATTGGGTAGACAAATCGGGTCGTCAGAATCGAAAGAATAAAGCATGTCGCCGCGACGTTGAAGAAGGAAAGCAGCGTCTTCCAATCGCGCACCACCATTTCGAGTGTTTCGCCGTAGCGCGTCGCCCATCCGAGGTTCATAATGTAGATCACCATCAGGCCGAACAGGATCACCAATTGAGTCCATTGAGCCGGGTCGCGCCAGAAGGTCTTCAGGTCTTTACTGAGGAGCCCGGCTGTCGGTGGCAGGAAGGAGCGCTCGAGCTGTCTGTCGATAAAGCGGAACGGCGAAAACTTGGTATTGGACTCTACCTCACGGACCGCCGCATCGCGCGAAAGGCACCAGCCTCTATAGTATAGCTTCGGAACAAACCACCGTGTGATTTCCAGTAGGAACAGCGACGTCGCGGCAAGCATTGCAAACCAATAGAGGAAAATACTGATGCTCAAATCAGCGGAGTCGCTAGGCGCGATTGATTGCAGGGCGTTGCTCAACCACGCGCTCGGGAGCAGGGGCGAGTTACCGATAGAGAGCGTGTTCATGACCTGAAGGAAATCTTGGTTGGCCGACGCGAGCAGCTGGCGCAATCCGGTTACTCGGGCCATGATCACCGTACCGGCGACCGCTAACAAACCGAGTACAATCACAAGTGAACGCGTCTTTCTCGCCGGCATGATCGAGGTCACGACCATTGTGAATATCGCGCCGAGAGACGCAGGAATCACAAGAAATGGGACGACCAACGGAATAATGAGTAGATAGTACCAATAAGGCGCGTCTCGGACGATACCAAAGCTGATAAACAACGGAAGGCTAAGCAGCGCAAAAGCCCACGAACTGTAGATGATCGACTCGACGAGTTTCTGCCGGAAGATCGACTGGCGGCTCAGTGGCAGGGCCATGAGAAACTCGACTTCTTTTGATATATATGTTGTCGAAAGTGTGATGATCAAGTTAGAGAATAGGAGCATGGAGAAGAAGATGAGGAACACAATGCTGACGAGTCTGTCCATCAGGGGCGGCCCGAAGACCGGCTGATCCATCAGGAAATCAAAGATCTTCCAGAACATCGCCGTTCCGCCGACGAGTAGGAACGCGGCCAGCGAAATGGCGACGAAAGCGTGAAGATAAACGTGGCGGCGGATATTGCGAATCGAATTGCGCGCGATAAGCAACTTCGTGCGAAGCACAAGCGCCGTGTGCGCCCCCTCCATGAAATTGTCGGTGAGGTGGCCCTGCTTCCGCGAACTCGCCTTGATGTCCCTAGTGGATTCCATTAGTGCCCCTTGTACTTAGTAATCCGATGCGCCGTGTACGATTTCGAAGATGACAACCTTCTCTGGTTCGATGACGTAAAAAATCAGGTGATTGGGAAAGCGTCGCGCCTTCCACTTTCTGCACTCTACGTCTCGGATAATCATTCTGATTCCGAGTTCTGGCATTCTCTGCAACTCTGAAAAGGCGGCTCGCATTTCTACTAGAAACGCACGGGCGATTGGCGGATTGTTCTCTGCGATGAAACCTGCGAAGTCCCGCAATTGCTTCTCCGCAGCGGCGGATATGTACAGGCTGCGCAAGTCTACTCTGCATTCTTGCGTGCCACGACGGCGCTGACATGTGACTCTAACTCGCCCCAGAACGCCTCGTTTACTTCAACAAGTTCGGTCGGCTTGTGCGTCCACGGAGTGTTAACTGCGAAGTGCTTGTCGGCGACTTCCTGGTCGATCTCGAGGGCTTCTATTCCTCTTTCGATAGTGTGACTGATTGAACTCGTACCCGTCGGAGCCGATGCCAGCAACGGATGGATTGATTTCGGGAGGTGTACGCCGTCGCCATAGTTTGTAGGCGATTCACCCACACGTCCCTCTCTCTCCTTCTCTGGCTTTTCGATTCGTTCTTCATAGATGCTCAACATCCAATTGTGAAGCTCTTCCAACCACTCCTCGTCATCAATCGCTAATGGGAGAATGTTGTACAGCATTTGCTCGACACTGACGAATCGACCTTCTTCGTAGAGTTCTTGAAGTTTACGTGCGGTTTCGGGATCGAGTTCGATTTCCATGTCGGGCTCCTATCAGGCGGTTTGCTCTTCGGTTGCTACAAACGGATTCGCGGCGGCGTCTGTAACTCCGTCGGCGGTAAGTTCCAGGAACAGATCTTCGAGCGAACCCTCGCGGGAAAGCTGTGTGCTCAATTCTCCAACAGTTCCCAGAAAGCGAAGTTTGCCTCGCGTGATAATACCGAGCCGATCGCATAGCTCCTCGGCAATTGCAAGCAGGTGGGTTGAGAGAAAAATCGTGCCGCCGTTTTTGCAAAACTCGCGCAGCAGATTCTTTAGTTTCTTGGCTGACTCAGGATCGAGGCCGACCATTGGCTCGTCGATGACCATTACTTTCGGCTCGTGGAGAAACGCCGCGCTAAAGCAGAGTTTCTGGCGCATGCCGTGACTGTAGTTTTCAATCAGCTTGTCCGCCGCGTGATCGATCTTGAAGAGCGGAAAGTATTTATCGATGCTGTCCTGAATCTGTTTCTTCGGTACCTCA
>JAUIJJ010000140.1 GCA_030431385.1 bacterium
GAGTTCCAGCTTACCGACGCGCTTTCGGGAATGCTCGAAAAGAACCATGTCATGCGGACGTTTCAGATCGACGAGTGGCTCGATTGTGGAAAGCCCGAAACACTTCTGTCCACGAACCGACGCATCCTCGAACTGCAACAGGGCGACGTCGAGGAATACAAGAAGCAGCATCCGAGTTGCGTGTTTATTCCGCCGGTAACAATCGGCGCGGATTGCGAGTTAAAGGACTCAGTGCTGGGTCCGCACGTCAGTGTCGCCCACGATGTTCAGATCAGCGGTTCTATTCTGCGGAATATGACCGTCGCCAAGAACGCGACGATCTCGAATGCGAATATCCACACATCCATGATTGGTGAGTTTGCAACCGTCGAGAACGTCAGTGGCTCGCTCAGCATGGGCGATCACTCGGTAATTAGCGGGGGGAATTAGCGTATGGCGAAGACGAGTGTCCTCTTTGTATGTATGGGAAACATTTGCCGCTCGCCGTCTGCGGAAGCCGTGTTCAATTCCATCATTCGCGAGAGAGGCGTCTCGGATCAATTCGATGTCGATTCAGCCGGAACGATTGGGTATCACGCAGGCGATCTTGCGGATTCACGCATGCGTAGCGCCGCATCGCGGCGTGGTATCGAGCTGACCTCACGCGCTCGGCAAATCGTGCGAGCTGATTTGGATAATTTTGACTATGTCGTCGCCATGGACAAGGATAACCTCTTTCATATTCACTCCATGGACCCAGATGGCAGGTATGAATCCAAGATCAAGTTGCTGACCGATTACCACCCGGACAAGGAAGTCACCGAAGTCCCGGACCCTTACTACGGTGGACCGGATGGATTCGAAACGGTCTTGGATATTCTGGAAGTGTCTTGCGAAAAATTTCTCGAAGCGATTGAAGAAACCAGAGCGGGTTAAGTTGTTTGGTTTTATCGAAAACGAAAACGCCGCCGCAGGGAATTCCCTGCGGCGGCGTTTCGTATGCTATTGGATAATGGGTTAGGACTTGAGGTTGTAGAACGCGCCTTCGCCCGCGAAACGCGACATCTTCAGAAGCTCGGTTTCGATGCGAAGCAGTTGGTTGTATTTGGCGACGCGGTCGGATCGCGAAGCCGAACCGGTTTTGATCTGGCCGGCGTTGGTCGCGACTGCGATGTCCGCGATTGTTGCGTCTTCCGTTTCGCCGGAACGATGGCTGATGACCGCCGTATAACCCGCGCACTTTGCCATCTCGATTGCTTCGAAGGTTTCCGTGAGGGTGCCGATCTGGTTGACCTTCACGAGGATCGAATTGGCGACACCTTCCTTGATACCACGTTCGAGGAACTTGGTATTGGTAACGAAGAGATCATCGCCGACGAGCTGAACCTTTCCGCCAAGGCGCTCCGTCAGAATCTTCCATGTTGCCCAGTCGTTCTCGTCGCAGCCGTCCTCGATGCTGAGGATTGGATACTTGTTAGCGAGGCCTTCGAGCACGTCGACGAACTCGCTGCCGCTCAGCTCTTCCTTCGTCGACTTCTTCATGATGTACTTCTTCTTTTCAGCGTCGTAGAATTCAGAGCTGGCAACGTCGAGGGCGATACCGATTTCGTCGCCCGGCTTGTAACCGGCTTTCTCGATGGCTTGCATGATGGTATCGAGGGCTTCTTCGGGCGTTGCGAGGTTCGGCGCAAAGCCGCCCTCGTCGCCGACGTTCGTGTTCAGCCCGCGCGATTTTAGAACGCTCTTGAGAGCGTGGAAAGTTTCCGCACCGGCACGCAGCGCCTCGCGGAAGCTCTCGAAGCCGACAGGCATGATCATGAACTCTTGGTAGTCGATGGTGTTGTCCGCGTGCGCGCCGCCGTTGATAATGTTCATCATCGGAACAGGTAGCGTGCGCGCGGAAAAGCCGCCGAGATACTGGTAGAGAGGAAGCCCGACTTCTTCGGCGGCGGCTTTGGCGACGGCCATGGAAACGCCGAGAATCGCGTTCGCGCCAAGGTTGCTTTTGGTTTCTGTCCCGTCGAGCTCAAGCATGCGCTCGTCTACGGCGATTTGCTCCGTGGCGTCCATTTCCTCGATCTCGGGAGCGATCTTTCCGTTCACGTTTTCGACGGCCTGAAGGACGCCTTTTCCGAGGTAGCGAGACTTGTCGCCGTCGCGCATTTCGAGCGCTTCGTGCTCGCCAGTCGATGCGCCAGAGGGGACACCCGCGCGGCCGACCGCCCCGCTGTCGAGTACGACTTCGACTTCAACCGTCGGGTTGCCGCGGGAGTCGAGAATCTCGTGGGCTAGAATGGATTCAATAACGCTCATGATTTACTCAGCCTTGATAGAATGTTTTCAAAGGCGGCGAACCGCAATTTCGCCCACCGGCCTTTTGAGTCTCACATTGCCTCGCGCGCGGGCGGCGGTGTCAAGACGCGGTGGCAGGCGAGATGGCGCGATTCGCGTTCCTCAGCGGAAGCATTTTACCAATTCGCGACAGGCGCCTACGAATCAAGCGGTCGGTCCTCGGGGAGCGGAGTGTTCATGCGCGGAATAATCTTGGAAGCAGACCGGGAGGGATCGTAGGTGAGCGGAAGCCGCACCCAAAATTGAACTTCGCCATCTTCGCACTCAATTTCCAGCAGACCACCATTCGCCAACACGGTTTGATACGCGATGGGGAGGCCTAGGCCCGTGCCCTCCGGTTTGGTTGTATAGAATGGTTCAAAGATGCGTTCTTTGAGTTCGTCTGAGAGCTGTTCGGCCGGGTTCGAAATGCATACAATGAGCGGTCGCTTCGCATTAACAGGCAGGTGCATGGTTTGGATGCGAATCGGACCACACTTTTTTTCGACACAGTATTGAAAAGCATTCACTACCAAATTGAGTAGTGCCTGCCGCAAGCGTTCGCTTTGTAGCTTGGCACCGGGGAGGCTCTCTTCGAGCTCCCACTTCACACTGATCGCTTCCGCCTCTTCGCCAACATTCATCTTAGCTGTTAAAACGACCTCTGTCACGAGTTCGTTGAGATCAATATCAACGGACGGCGAATCTTCGGACTGCGCGAAATTCATAATACCTGCGACCAGCTTCTCCAGTCGATCAACTTCGCGTAGCATTCGCCGACGATACTCATGAGCGTTTGCCGTGTCTTCCATCTCATCCATGAGCTGTAACATTCCACGAATCGATGCAAGCGGGTTGCGAATCTCGTGGGCGATTCCAGTCGCGAGAGTACCAACCGCCGCGAGGCGGTCCGCGCGCTGCATTTGTTCATAGAAAGATTCGAAGCCTGAAATGTCGCGAACCATGATGAGTGTTTGCATTGCTTGGACATCGCCACCGCTATCGAGCGGAAGCGCGGTTACCAGATAACGCGCGGCGAAGACTCCTTCCTCGTTCTTGATAGAAACCGAACGATAGCTAGTCCGCCCCGTGATGGCGTCCTGGTAGAGATCTACCAAGGCGTCGAGGAGCGCAGGGTTTCTATTTAATATTGGAAGTTTCGCGCCGGGGGAGAGCAGGTTCTTGCCGACGATTTCGTGGGCGCTGATACCGAGAATGCGTTTGACTGCTTGATCAGCTTGGGCAATCGCGCCGTCGCGGTTAACTACAAGGTGCGTACCGCCGAATGATTGGCGCAGCTGCTTGTCGCGTTCCTCAAACAGCATATTTAACTGTTCAACCATGCGATTGAAAGAATTCCCAAGCTGCCCAAACTCTCCGAGGTTTATGGGTTGTACCTTTGATTGAAGGTCTCCCGATGCAATCGCCTCGATGGTGGTGATCATCTGTTTGATCGGGCGGGTAATCTGAAGGGCGACGATGAATCCTATGACACCGGCAATGATTGAAATTCCAATAGAGATCAACAGCGCGTTGAGCGCCGCCTTTTCAAGGTTCAATTGTTCGGAGTCAGGGATCGTCGTCGTCTCGGCCAGATGCTCCAGATAGATATACAGTGCGCTTCCCGATGCCAGCACAATGAGGAGAATCAGCACCGGTATCGAAACAATCAGGCGAACCGACCAGCGCCGCGCCTTCGACAGCTCGGAATAGGCGACGCTCGGGATTTGCTGCGCGTCAGTGCTCACTGTGCGCGTTGGGCCGGGTTCTGGACTTTCAGGTTCTATCATTGATCTTCTCCCGGTTCTCTTGCGACCGATTGTTTAGCAGAACCCCGAGAAATGGCAAGCCCGCAGCTCCCAAAAAGAAATACCCAAACAAAGTGTAGACCAATGAGGATGCCAGCATCGCCGCGCTGTCGACTCGTCCCGCCGCCAAAAGAAGAAACGCCGCGTCTCGGGTACCTGCGCCAGCGATTGTCAGAGGGAGCAGCCCAACGAAAGTCGCAGCGGGAAGGATCGCCACGATCAGCAGCAGCGACGCGGGGCTGTGAAAGGCGTCGAGCAACAGCCAGAGCTGCAACATGGAGAGAAACCAATTGAGCGCAGAGGCGGCGATGCAACTCGCCAACATTCCAGGGCTGGCCCATAGACGCGGGAGCACGGCAAGCAGCCCTTCCAGCTTCGTCGCGATTTTCTTACCTGCCAGGATCCGCGCAGCAACTCCCGCAAACAGGACGATCCCGAGCGCACCGCCCGCGCCGAAAGCTCCGCCTGCAATGGCCTCCCAAGAGCCGACCGCCGCGCCGAAGACCAGGCCGAAGACGCCTAGCACACCAACGTCGATGACGCGCTCCGCGAGCACGCTCCCGATGCCCAACTGGCGGTCGGGGACTGCGGCTGCCTTGAGCAATTCACCCGCTTTCCCCGGCGTCAGCGTCCCGATCGGCCAGCACGCCATCGTGATGCGAAAGGCGCGGCCGATCGTCATCTCAACGCCGAGCGCTCGCAACACGGTGAGCCACCTCACCATGTTCAAAACGGGGAAAAGAAGCGTCAGCAGAAACGCGCCAATGAGCGGCACCGGTGACGCCGACTTCAACGCGCCACACACCTCACTCCACTCCACCCGCCATCCCAAGAGGCAGATGATGACCAAGCCTATCACAGCGAGAAGCACATGCTTGCCCCATCGCTTTTGTGTGGGCGCGGTTGATGCAAGTGGGGTTTCGGGGGAACCGTTGTTGGCCAAGTTGTTACTCGCTGGGTGTGACGGATTGGCTGCGGGATGCCCGCGCCGAAGATGCACTCGTACCCCGTCGTCCCGATGTGGCGCAACGCCCGAGGTGGAATTAGTCTCGCATGGAGCCTCCGCCATTTTGCACGTTTAACGAAGGTAATATATTTCTGGACAGGGTACCGCGCACGGTGCTTTCTGGGGTGATGTCTTATGGCGAGACAAACACGACGACTCAAAGTTTTTCAGGACGAGATCATGGACCAATTTGAATCCGCGCTGCTACCGGTGCTCCCACTCAAGGATATCGTGATTTTCCCCAACGCGATCACGCCGATCTATGTGATCCGACCAGACAGCCTTCGCGCGCTGGAAGCCTCCGTGCGGAAGGAAAAGCGCGTCTTCATTGTCTCGCAGAGCAACCCCGAGGCCGAAGACCCCACCCGCAACGATCTGCACAACGTCGGCTGCGTGGCAGAGGTTCTTCAGGTCCTCACCATGCCGGATCAATCGGCCAAGGTTCTCATCGAGGGCCAATACGCCGCCCGCGTGGTCGACTTCTCGGATCAGGACACGCTTCAGGCGCTCGTCGTCCGTCTGAAGATCGATGACCTGGAGAGCTCCAACACCAACGCTTACATGCGGCTGACGAAGAACCTCTTCGACACCTATTCCCGACTTTCAGACAAAATCCCCGAAGACCTGTATTCCTCGATTTCCAATATCAAGGAACCGCTGCCGCTGATCAATTCGATCTCGAACTACTCCGCGATTGATGTGCAGGAAAAGCAGCGAATTCTCGAAGCGCTGACCCTCGAGGAAAAGTTCATGCTCCTCAACACCTGCCTCGAATACGAAAACCAGATTCTCGAACTCGAAGAGCAGATCACTTCTCAGGTGAAGGACCAGATCGGCCAGAGCCAGCGCGAGTACTTCCTCAACGAGCAACTCCGTGCCATCGAGCGCGAGCTCGGCGTTTCCCCCGACGAGCAAAGCGAGTTGGAGGAAATGCACGCGCTCATCGAGAAGAGCGGCATGAGCGAGGAAGCCAAGGCCAAGGCCGAAAAGGAACTGACGCGTCTCGCCCGGATGCCGCCCCTCTCGCCGGAAGCCACCGTCGCCCGCACCTACATCGAGTGGCTTACCGATGTGCCGTGGCAGGATCGCTCCGAAGACAGCATCGACCTCTCCGGCGCGCGCAAGATTCTCGACAAGGACCACTACGGTCTCGAAAAGGTGAAGGACCGCATCATCGAGCACCTCGCCGTGATCAAGCTCGCCGGAAACGTGCGCGGGCCGATCCTTTGCTTCGTCGGGCCTCCCGGTGTTGGGAAAACTTCCCTCGCCCAAAGCATCGCCCGCTGCATGGGTCGCAAGTTCGCGCGCATCTCACTCGGCGGCGTGCGCGACGAGGCCGAGATTCGCGGCCACCGCCGCACCTATGTCGGCGCGCTCCCCGGCAAGATCGTGCAGTCGATGAAAAAGGCCGCGACCGTCAACCCGGTGCTGCTTCTCGACGAAATCGACAAAATGTCCAGCGACTTCCGAGGCGATCCGGGATCGGCGCTTCTGGAGGTCTTGGACCCCCAGCAAAACAAGACCTTTAACGATCATTACCTGGAGGTCGATTACGACCTCTCGCAGACGATGTTTATCACCACGGCCAACACCACGTCGGGGATTCCTCTTCCGTTGCAGGATCGAATGGAGATCATTCGTCTCCCGGGATACACGGAGATGGAGAAGCTCGAGATTGCCCGACGCCACCTGATCCCGCGGACGGTGCGCTCCCACGGGTTCAAGGCGTCTCAGGTGCGTTTGCGCCGCGAGGCGATCCTCTCGATCATCCGTAGCTACACGCGCGAGGCAGGCGTCAGAAATCTCGAGCGCAACGTGCAGAGCGTTTGCCGCAAGCTCGCCGCACAGGTCATCGAGGCGCGCGAGCAGAAGTCGGACTCCGCGACGGAAACCATCAGCGTGACCCGCGACCGCGTCGGCGAGCTACTCGGGCCGGAACACTTTCAGGATCGCCCGCCTGAGCGCGGATCACAAATCGGCAACGCGCTCGGCCTCGCCTGGACGGAAGTCGGCGGGGAACTGCTCCATGTGGAAACGCGCGTCATGCCCGGCAAAGGAAACCTGACACTTACCGGCAAGCTCGGCGATGTGATGCAGGAAAGCGCCCGCATGGCGCTCAGCTTCATCCGTTCGCGCGCCGAGGACTTTGACGTCGACTCCGCCTTCTATCGCGAGTGCGACGTCCACATCCACTTGCCGGAAGGTGCAATCCCCAAGGACGGCCCCTCGGCGGGAATCACGCTCGCGACCTCACTCGTTTCCGCGCTCTCGAGCTTGCCTGTGCGCCAAGACATCGCCATGACTGGCGAGATGACCCTGCGCGGCAACGTGCTCAAAATCGGTGGGTTGAAGGAAAAAGTCCTCGCGGCATTCCGCAATCGCGTCCTCACCGTCCTGCTCCCAGGCGACAATGTCTCCGAGCTTCAGGACATCCCGCAGGACGTCGCCAAGAAGATGACCTTCATTCCGGTGAACACCTTCGATGATGTGCTCGAAAGTGTCATCGTTGGGTGGAAGAAAAAGGGCGGAGCGAAAGCCAAGTCGCCGACCAAAAAAGCAAGGCGGCCTCGGAAGGGTAGCCCGAGCAATCATCCGCGCCAACAATTGATGAGCGACCCGGAGGCGTAACGCGTGGCTTCAAAGGGCGGCGGCAAAGGTGTAATCCTGGTGTTGTTGGTGGTTCTCGGGGCCATCGCCGGGGTCTTCCTTTGGGTTTCGGAAAACCAGAAACGCCGCGCCGCGCCAGTCCGCGCGAATAACGAGGCCGTCCAGCTAATCAACAACGGGCAGTTCCAAGAAGCACTCAACTCGCTCGACGAGGCCATGAAGACTTGGCCCCGAGAAGCGAAGCTTCACCTCAACCGTGCCGTTGCGTTGCAGGAACTTGGCCGATACGAAGAAGCCATTGAACAGTGGAGGCGTACCGCTGAGATCGACTCAGACCTGCTGACAAGAAGCCGCATCGAGATCGAAAACTGCCGCGAGCTGATGCAGGATAGTTAGGGACGGGCTGTGGGCTTCCTCGTGCAACCCGCCACTGGGACCGCCGGCGGCTCGCCGGCATCTTGAATGACTCACTTTGGCAACGACTCAATGGTTTCGAAACAGATGGATATCTCACCTACCACACTCTCCTGAAGTAGCCCCGGCGGGCGCTCCGAAGACTCTGGGATTGCCCTGCTCCGCAAGTTCATTGATTCTGGCGTATCATGAAAATGAAAGCACTTCTTCCTCTCCTTGCGGCGACTTCGTTGATCGGTTCGACCGGATTCGCCCAAGACCCTGTATCTTTGGCGGGAGTTGGCGATACGATCCCCGGCTTCGTGATTGAAGGCGAACTTCAAAGCGACCGGGCGGGCGGCGCCGTGGCTCTGGTTCCGGACGTCAACGGCGACGGGCTTGCAGATATCCTGATCGGTGCAGCAGGCGTCGATGTCGGCGAGAACAGCGACGCCGGGGCTGCCTACATTGTCGTCGGCAAGACCGACAACGAAACGGTAGAGCTATCAAACCTCGCCGGAAAGGGCGTCCGCTACAACGGCATCAACAATCTCGATGTTGCGGGATATTCAGTGTCGTCGGCGGGAGATTTTAACGGGGACGGATTTGGCGATTTCGCAATCGGGGCACGTCAGGCCGACCCCAATGGCGTGTTCCGCGCGGGACAGGCCTACATAATCTTCGGCTCCGCGAGCCTCCCCGCCGGCCCTGTTGATCTTTCTTCGCTCGATGGCACGCAGGGTG
>JAUIJJ010000141.1 GCA_030431385.1 bacterium
TGGTGTTAGCGCGCCTTGCCGAGCGGCTGGAGATCGGTCCCCGCCGCAAAGTGACCTTCCCAGAGTTTCCCGTCGCGAGCCATGAACCCAAAGCGGATCGTTGGCTGCTGCAAGCGTTCAAGCCCTTGTGGGAAGGCTGCAAGTTGCTTCAAGGGTCGCACTACGAGGACGAGAAGAAGATCGCGGAAAGGTCGGAAGCAGCTGGCGAGTTGGCCGCCGCGATGACGAGTTTTGGCCTCCTCTCCAACGCGAAGTTTTCAGCGGAAGTTTTCGCGGAAGCATTCGCCGACGAAGAACTTCGCCTCACCGGTTGGCGGAATTCACTGGTCAGCGGCGAGGAGAAGTCACCGGGCGGTGGCAAGGAGCGCTGGCTGCTCGCGAGCGAAGAGCTTCGGTTGGAGGATGTCGGGTTTTCAGGGCTGCTGAAGCGCTTTGACCGGATCACTTCCGATCTGCGAGACATCGCCCGCGACCAGTCGACGGCGCAAGAGCGCGGTGAGCGTCCAGGGTTGCAGATGGACCTTCTCGGTGCCGAGCCACCGGTGCTGCGGGAAGAGGACGCGCCACACATCGCGCTTCAAATGGTGCTCCGCGTTCGGACGCAAACGCGCAACCGGCGCGACGTCGCGCGGTTGGTGCTTCTCGCGCACGCGGCAGAGTGGCAGTCGCGGCTCGGCAAGCACGACCCGGTTTTTCCCGAGCCGATGATCCTCGCCGACGAGCGGCCCACGCCAAAACTGCCGCGCAATCCATCGCTCAATTAGACCCTGACCGGGGAGACGGAACTGCTGTGCCCGACGGAGAATTCAATGCGATAAAGCCGATCGGGTTTCTGGCCGGCCCAACGGCGAGCGGCAAGAGCTCGCTCGCGATCTCCATCGCCCGCAACCACGGCTTGGCGATTGTCTCCGCTGACAGCATGCAGGTCTATCGAGGGATGACCATCGGCACCGGAGCGGTAACGCAGGAAGAGGCGAACGGCGTCCCCCACCACCTCGTCGGTGTCAGCGATCCTTCTGTAGATTTCTTCGCCGCCCGATTCGTGGAGGCAGCGCATACCGCGATCAATCTTGAGTGGCGCGAGCACCGGCGGCGGTGTCTCGTCGTTGGCGGAACAGGTATGTGGATTCAGTCGCTTCGTGAGGGGTTGATTGGCGGCCCCGGGCGCGACGAAACAATCCGCGAGCGTCATCGACAGATCATCGAATCGGAAGGGCGCGGGCGGCTGCACGAGATGCTTGCTAAGGTCGACCCCGCCGCTGCGGCGAGGTTGTTCCCGGCGGACTTCGTCCGTGTGGCGCGAGCGCTGGAGGTTTGGGAGCTGACCGGTCGAACAATGACCGATTGGCTGGAGGAAGACCGCCTCCGCCGTGAAGCGCTCGGCCCGTTGCCGCCGCTCGTGGTGCTCAACCCGCCTCGTGAACAGCTGTTTACAAAAATCGACGCTCGGGTTGGGCAGATGATCGAGGCGGGCTGGCTCGATGAGGCGCGAGAGCTGCATCGACTCAACCTCCCCGAATCGTCTCCGGCCCGGAAGGCTCTTGGCTATCGTGAACTGTTCCGAGTGATAGATGGTGAGGTCTCTCTGGATGAAGCGGTCGAAAACATCCGGAAGGAAACGCGCAAGTTCGCCAAGCGGCAAGTCACTTGGTTCCGAGCACAACGAGATGTGACTTGGCTGGCGCCGCCCTATGCGGAGGCTGAAGAGGCGTTGGGGTTAGGTAAAAATAGTGCGGCGCCGGAGTAATCTCCAGCGCCGCGAGTATGAGTTAAATGTAAGCTGGCGTGTTAGCGGATCTTCAGCATTTCCTGAGTAATAGGGCCTTCTTCCGGGCGGGCGATGATACAGATTCGGTTTTGTTCGGCGAGCGCGATGGCTTCCTTCCGGTCGAAGAACAGCGATCGTCCCGCAGTGATACAAAGCGCGCTGGCGCCTGCCTGGGCGAGGTTGCGAATCGTCGTCAGCCCAATCACCGGAACATCGAAGCGCATGTCCTGTCTCGGTTTGGAGACCTTCACGAAGACGCAGCCTTCACCGGCCAGCGGGAAGACGCGCTTGATCAATCCGTCGGTGCCTTCGAGGGCTTCGACGCCGACAACAATTCCGCTCTTCACCGCGATGGTTTGGCCAATGTCGAGCCCGCCCATCTGGCGTGCAACGGGCCAGCCGAACTCGATGTCTTTGAGTATCTGGTCCGACGGCTTGACGCGGGGTGTGAGCAATCCAGGCTCGGGCATGCAGCTCGAGAGGAAGAGTGTGGAGTCGAGAACCTCGATGCCTTCGGACTCGATTTCCTCCACCGCAGCTTTCAGCAGCGTATCGGCCTTTCGATTCGCGAGGCCTCCGAGGAGCTTGAAGATTCGCGCGTCGAAGCTGATCTGTTTGAGCAGGATATTGTGGGGGACGCGTCCCGCCATCATGAGATGCCTGATATCGTACTGGCGGCAGAGCTCGAAGAGTCGTGAGATTTCAGTCAGCTTGAGTGAAAACATCGCCGTTGAGTAGCGGCGCATTTCCTCGTTGGCGAGACCATTCACCCCGAAGGTGATGATTTCGACGCCTTCGCTGCGGGCTGCCTCCGCGAGGAGCATCGGGAAGTTTCCTTCACCGGCGATGAGGCCGATGCGGGAAGGGACCGTCTTTAGGCGTGGCGCATTTTCCATGGCCTGCCGCCCGTTGAGGCGCGCTCCGTTCGTAGACTGTTCTGTCTCACTAGCTCTTTTGGAAGGCAAAAAAGATTGTAGCACTGGTTATCACCTTTCCATCTACAGTGATTTCCGCTTCCAGGCGGCCGGTGCGTGACTTGATGCTGGTGATCCGGCCGAGGACTTCAAGCCGCTGACCGGGTAACGCCGGGTGGCGGAACTTGGCCTCTTCGACCTTCATCAGGTAGGCAATCTTGCCGGCGTTCTCTTTACGAGAGAGGATCCAGCAGGCGCCTACTTGTGCGATCACTTCAATCTGCAACACGCCTGGAAAAACGGGGTTTCCCGGAAAATGCCCCTTAAAGACGGGGTCTTCCGGGTCGAGATATCGGTATCCGGTTACGGAATCTTCAGTGAAATTCTCAATGCTATCGACGAGTAGGAACGGATGCCTATGAGGGATGATCTCCTTCACAGTTTCCTGATCAAAGGGGGGCTGCCTTACAAAAATATCGGCGAGCGCCTGTGTCGAACTCACAATCCGTACTCCTCGGCTATCAATTGAGCGAACCGTACATGGCTCTGGTGGCCGGCGCGCCATGCCCAAAAGTGCCCGCGCAGCGGGCGCCCCAGCAGTGCCAGATCACCAAGTAGGTCGATGGCTTTATGGCGAACAACTTCGTCGTCAAAGTGAAGCGAACTGTTGTGGTACTTCTCGTGGTCAAAGACCACGGCGTTGTCGAGATTTCCCCCGCGTGCAAGCCCCATTTCGCGGAGCTTTTCGATGTCAGCGGCCAGAGCAAACGTCCGAGCGGGAGCGGCTTCTTCAAAAAAACGGTCCTCAGTCACATCCAGGGAAAAACCCGCGCTTCCGACGATTGTTCCGGGAAACTCCACGAAACAGGAAAGACGCAGGCCGTTGTGTGGGGTGGCTGTTAATAAAGCATCACCATCCTGCATCGTCAATGGTTTGACGATAACGAGTGGGTCGATGCTTGATTCGAGGGGAGTTACGCCCGCTTCTCGCAGGCGGTTCATGTAGGTGAGAGACCCGCCATCGAGGAACGGAACCTCGGGGCCGATCTGCTCGACGATGGCGTCGGTGATACCCATGGCAGAGAATGCTGCCATCAGGTGTTCTACCTGTTCGAAGCGCTCTCCGCCAGCGCCGATGAGGACTGTCCGGCGCACGGATTCGTCGGCATCCGCATGTCGCCAATCGGCAGCGACGCGCTCTTTCCCACCGCCGCGCCGGAACTCAATTCCGGTGCCGCCTTCGGCGGGAGAGATCGCCACTTCGCAAGGCAATCCGCTGTGGATCCCCGTGCCGGGGATCGTCACCGGATTCGCGAGTGTCGCCCGCCCTACTGGCGAGACATCGCCGGTTGCCGACTCCATTTCCATCTGTGCGTGTTCTGAACTCATCATCAGGGGATCAGCGGGAGGGGTTCCGGCTGAGCCTTTTCGTCCTCATCTTTGTCGGCTGCGGCCTTGGGGAAAATAGTGGCCCGCAACTCGTCGACTCGTTTGTCCATTTCGGCGATAACTGATGGGGTGAGATCAACCGTTTGGCGGCCATAGAGTACCAGTTCACCTCGTACGATCAGATCATATCCCTCGCGCTCGCCGACTTCTGCCACCATGAGCATAACCTGCTCTAGCAGCGGCTCGATCGTGCGTCGCTGCTTTTGGCGGGCCGTTCGTTGAAAGCGGTACTCCATCTCGTCGATCTCGTTCATGAGATCGAGCACCTTGTCCTGACGCACGCGCCGTTCCTCGTCGGAAAGCGCGGCGCTCTGCTGCTCCAATGACAGCTTCAGCCTTCGCAGCTCGCGGTTGCGGTCTTCGATGAACCGCGCGTCCACTGCCAGCTCACCATCGACTTCCGAGATGATCTGGCGGACGGCTTTGCTGCGATCTATGACGACGTCGAGATCGACGAAGCCGATCTTGAACGTTGTTTGTTTTGAGGGGGCGGGTGAGGCCACTTGGGCCTTGGAACCAGTCTGGGGCGCTTGTGCCGGAGCGGCCACACAAAGTGAGGCACCGGCGGCAACGGCCAGACTCATTAACATCGACTTCAGCAATTCAGCATCCTCTGTAGCGAGAGCCTGAGGGGGGTAGCGCTGTATCCACCTCTGAACGGGGAAGGCTGGCCAAAACCACCCGACAAGCGCAAGGGAGTTCCTTGAAAATACGAAGTTACGGCAAAAGAAGGTTGACGGGGAGGTGCCACCGGAAACCTACCCACCAGCCTCGAATCAGCGGCTTTGGCACGTGGCGATTTTCACTAAAGGGGTTTTGGCCCAGCGCGCCGATTTCGTGGCACTTTTCCCTGTTCAAGCGTCGAGGCCGTGGCTTCGCAGGAACTTGCACAGGCGGTTCATTCGGCGCTTCCAACTGAACGTCCCCTTGGCCGTCTCCAGAGCGCGGCGCCCTGCGCTCTCCCGGAGCTCCGGGTTATCGACGAGTTGTAGGATCGCAGCCGCGAGGCCTTCGCCGGTTGGATGCCCGGCGGTTCCCGTGCCACGCGAGCGGATGACCTCGCCCATATCGCCGATGTCGCAAGTCGCCGTCGGCCGGCCGCCCGCCATGTAGTCGTTAAACTTGTTCGGCCACCGCGAGCGATTGAAGGCGTGGTCGCGCAGAGGCATGAGCATGATGTCGCTCGCGCCGATCATTTCCGGAATGCGTGCGAAGGGCTGGCGTTGATAGTCCTTCGCACGGCCTTGGCGGATCATGCGCGCGACGAAGCTATCGTCAGTAAACCAGGTCGGGCCGACGGAAAGCAGGAACGTCTCGGGACGCGCCTTCATCACAGTGCGGAGCGCTTCTTCAAGGAGCGTATTGTCCGGCGTAATGTTTGCGACATAGCCGAGGATGAGCGAGCCAGCGGGGAGCCCGAGTTCCTCGCGACAGACCTGCTTGTCCTTCGGTTGAATCCTGTTGTCGGAGCCGGAAATCAGATGGAGGACTCGCTCATCTTCCACTCCCATTTCGCGCGTGAAGCGATACATCCATGAAGAGATGATTGACGTGCCATCGGCTCGTTGCGGCGCGGCGAATTCCATCGAATCGTCGCGGACGTAAGCCGTGCGATGAACGAAGCCGCTGAAACCACGGAGAGCCTTCGGGAGCGGTTTGGGGGCGAGACGAAAGTCAAGCAATCCGCCCCTCTCCCACGACCAAAGATCACACCAATCCGTCATCCAGAAGCCACCGCGGCGACGGATTAAACGGGCCGTTTGTTGATCGACTGGTTTGTGGCTAAAGGTATAAATGAGGTCGAATTTTCCGCGCAGTTTCACGAGCCTCTGAAAGAGGCCAACGGGCGACCATCCGAAGTCTTCGGAGAGAAACGGCGTCCAACAGGCGGACTCCCAAGACGTCCATCGTTCGCTCCGGGCGCGGAGTCGAGGGCGGTAAAAACTTGGCCCGGTGCAGACAAAGGTCACATCGTGGCCACGATGCCACAGTCCCCGGGCGATCTTCATGGCGCGAAACCACGTACCGCGTTCGCGCATATTGTGGTTCAGGACGAGGACTCGCACCTATCCGTGCAGTTCCATGAGAAGCAGGGTTACGTCGTCGCGGGGAAGTTCGCGAGTTGAAAACCCTTCGAGGGCCTTGAGTAGTCGGGCGGGAACATCGGCGGAGGGTGTTTCCTTTAAGTCTTGAAGTGCCTCATAGAGCCGCGCCCTTCCGAAGAGCTCCCCGGTTTCACTGTGAGTTTCCTCGACCATCCCGTCGGTATAAATAAGTAAACGCTGATTTTCATCCAGCGAGTGGTTGGTTGCTTGCGTTTGGAAGTCGACCTCGATGCCGAGAGGCAGTGCCGGTTCGAGCGCGAGTTCGGTAATCTCGCCGGTGTCGAGTCGGTGCAGCAACGGGGGAGGGTGCCCTGCGCCGCAATGGCGCAGGATCCCCTTCGATTCATCATAGACGGCGAGGTAGAAGGTCACGAAGCTCCAACCATCTAAACCGTAGTAGAGGACGCGGTTAAGGCGGCTGAGAATCTCCTCGATGGAGTGGTCGAAGTCTGCTTCTGAGTGCAGTACCGCGCGTAGAATCGACATGTGCATGGCGCTGGGAATGCCGTGCCCGCTGACGTCTCCCATGGCGATCAGTAGCCGACCGTCGCGAAGGTAGAATGCGTCATAGAAGTCGCCACCGGCGCGACTGCTGGGGCGATAGGCGGCGCTAAACGTAAGCTTGTCCGATTTGGGAAGTGCCTCGGGCAGAAGGCCCTGCTGGATTTGAAAGATCTTTTCCCGCTCGGCTTCCAGCGTTCGGTTCACGGTGATGAGCTTGTCGTGCATACGCTTGGATGCCGCGTGGGTACACATGCGCGCGAGGAGCTCGGCGGGGCTGAAGGGCTTCTTGAGAAAATCCGTCGCGCCCTCATTCAAGCCCGTGAGCATGAGGTCCTCTTCGCTGACCGCAGAAACCAGAATTATCGGAAGGTGGCGCGAGTTGGGGATGCCTGAGCGAATCTTTTGGAGGACTTCGATCCCGGTCATCCCGGGCATCATGATGTCCAACATCATCACATCGTAGTTCGTTCTGCTGATGCGCTCGAGGGCATCTTCACCGAAGTTGGTGACATCTACCTTGATGCCTCCGCTTTCGAGAAACGCCTTTGCGACAGAACAAACATCCGCGTCATCGTCACAGACGATGGCGTGGTACGCTGGAGTGGGGATTTGGTCGTTGGATTCGGAGGTCATCGTAGAAGAGTAGAGGGGGAGAGGTCAGTCTTCCAGCCCAAAAAGCAGTGCCAGACGAGTCATGCGCAGAGTTTCCAACACGCGCGGTTGCGGGTTGGCCAAGCGAAGTTCCGTGCCGTGGCGGCGGAGATGGGCGCGAAGACCCACAAGCACTCCGAGACCCGAGGACTCGATGAATGGCATTTGGGAAAGCTCAAGAACGATTTCCTTCGCTTCCCGAGCTGTTAGCTCCAAGATTGCTTCACGGAGGTCCGAGCAGCTTTCAGCCAAAACCTCGCCAATGACCTGAACGGTCAGGCAGTCTTGATTGCCCTGTACCGCTAGTTCCACGGGAGAACTCCAGTGCCGGTTGACCGGCTAATAGCAGAAATTGGCGCCGGACATGGAAACGCCCGGCGCCGCAGTCAATCTAGCGAATTGCTTATCGACGCTGGAAGCGAGTACGCTTACGCAGTTTCTTGAACTTGTGCTTACGGATTTTCTTTCGACGCCACTTGGTAACGCTTCCCATTGAAATCTCCTTATGAAACGGGGAAAGCCGATGTTTGGATTGCTCACGGAGGCCCCACCGGGGCATCTACGCGATGAATCAACGACCCTAAGGAGTCCCAAGCCCATGCTACAAGTGGAATTCCGCCGCAACCGGCGCACAAAGTTACGCCCGCTCTTCTCGCTCGCACTCGCCTTTTCAGTGCTCCTTGCTCCGATGTTCCTCATTGGTTGTCAGGAATCCGCCGATGGAGACGCCTCATCGAGCCCCGGCACCAAGACTGCCGCGCCCACTGACCAGCCCGTCGTTGTCCTGCTTCCTGCTGATGCCGTAACGCTCGATCCGCCTCGTCCGACTGATGGGAACTCGCTTCTGGTGGTCAGGCACATCTTCGATACGCTCGTCGATTTCGACGGCACGGAGATGGAACCTGCACCCGGATTGGCTGAGAGCTGGGAGATCAGCGACGACGGAACCCGATATACGTTCCATCTCAGGGACAATGCCACTTTCAGCGACGGCACACCGGTGACGGCGGAGGACGTGAAGTTCACTTTCGACCGCCTCGTCGATACCACCCACCCTCAGCACTATCCGGGAATCAAGTGGACCAGCGATATTCTCTCCTCCGAATGGTACGACCACATCGAAATCGAGGGAGACGATACGGTTGTCATCGTCCTCAAGCGCCCCTACGTTCCGCTTCTCCTTAACCTGGCGATTCCCGCCTCCGGCATTGTTTCGAAAGCCTATACGATCAAAGCAGGCGACGAGGGGACCAGTATTAAGCCGATGGGAAGCGGACCGTACACCCTCGGCGAGTGGAAGCAGGGCGCGTACTTGAAGTTGAACGCGCGCGCTGATCACTGGCGTGGGAAGCCCGCGAACACCTCCGTCATTTTCCAGCCGCAGGAGGATCCAAACCAGACAGTGAGCGCCATGCGGCGCGGCGACGCTCACTTTGCCGTCGTCGTCAGCCCCATC
>JAUIJJ010000142.1 GCA_030431385.1 bacterium
TCCGCGAAATGAAATTACCCTTCACGTAAAACAAAATCTCATCGCAGTCCGGCGAGGAGTGATTGTACGGGCACGGAATCGCTTCCTCGTGAAAGTCGACCATACGCGGCACGAAGGAACAGATGATATATCGCGCGCCGACACCGGTCTTGCCCGAGTTACTAGCGAAGGTCGTGTGCGTTGTTGGCGGAAGGTGAACCAAGCCGGCCTTCGCCTGGTAGTCGTGAATGTTAAAGGCGATCGGATAAACCCACCCATCCCATCCGACGACATCCAGCGGGTAGTGCTCGAAATAGTGATCGCTCACCCGCCCCATACGCTTGATGACGAGTTTAAACCCGCGCTCGTTGTCTGGTTCGGGAAGCGGCTGATCCGGTGTCCATGGCATGTGCGTCGGCAACTTGAAGTCGCGATAGCAAAACGGCGCGTCCATCTTCAGTTGCCCGTCGTCGTTCTTAAACCAGGCAGGAATCTGAATGTCTGCATGCCCCTCGAACACGACCGCGTAAACCTCGTCACAATCGAAGTGAAAGCGATGAATCGTCGAGCGAGGAATTAGCACGTAGTCATGCTCCTCGAACTCGACGACGCCGTACATAGTTTCAACTCTCCCGCGCCCCTTGAAAAAGAACACGAGCTCATCGGCGTCGCCGTTGGAAAAGAAGTCGTTAGACTTTTCCGTGGGCCGCGCGATGGAAACAGTGACGTCTTTGTTATACAGAATCGCCGCGCGCGAGTTTAGGTAGTCGCCGCCCGAGGGGATCTCCTGAGTAACGAGGTGTCGCCTGCGCCGTGGGAAATCGAGCTCGCCGTTTGGCGCGGCGCTCGGGACGAACTTCGTGCCGTCCAGCGCACTCTTTTCTGTGATCACCTCACGAGTCGGCGGGTTTACATGATAGAGAACCGAGTACCCGCGCTCGAATCCGGCGCGCGTGATGCAATGCTCCTGGTACAGTCCACCCTCTTGCTTGCGGAAGGCGATGTGATGCTTCTTGGGCATCACTCCCAGTCGGTGATAGGTCAGCATTTGCTTCCTCCTCGGTGTTTATTTCTTCGACAGGCGAACGGCGCGAACGCCACCACCCATCATTCACTTAGTTCTGCGCGGAATCAAGCACCTCGTCGCGATTTACGTCGTGCCCCTTGCTCTGCTCGCCCTCAATCGCCTCGAAGAGCGCACGGAAATTGCCCTCTCCGAACCCCTGATGGCCGCGGCGCTGGATCAGTTCATAGAAGAACGGGCCAGCCTTCGGATCCATGTGCGACGTAGCGGAATCCTTCATGAAAATCTGAAGTAGATAGTGGTTCTCTTCTCCATCGAGAAGAATCCCCAGCTCCTTCAACCGATCGATGGGCTTGTCGAGATTGAAGATCTTCTTGAGCTGCATGCGCTCGGGTAGCTGGCTGTAGTACTCGTCCGGCGAATCGAGGAACAGCACCTTGCGGTCGTAGAGTTCCTCCACCACTTCCGTGATCTCAGGAACAGCGAGCGCAACATGCTGTACCCCAGAGCCGAAATTGTCGTCACAGTACTTTGAAATCTGGGAATTGTAGTAGTTTGGCGCGAGCGGCTCGTTGGTCGCGAACTTGATCCCCGAATCCGGGTCCCACATCACAATCGAGCGTAGGCCAGAATTCTTGTGCCAATCGAGACAAACGTCCTCGTCCGGCTCGGTGTCGGCGGTGTGGAATTGAATGTTCCAATACTCGTCCATGCCGAGAATGTACTTATAGAACCAGATCGTCGGCATCATCGTGCGCGTGTTCGACGTGATGTGATCCACAAATCGGTAGTTGAATTCCGTACGCGGCGTGAGGTCGCCGACTCGCTCGAACCCCGGCGCGTAGTTATCATATTTCATGCTGCGCTCGACGAACGTGAAGACGACATCTCCCAGCGGGGAGGCGATGCTGATGCTGCGGTGGTGGCCGCCATCGCCCTCGACCTCCAACGGGTGGTGATCGATGAAGCAGGCTCCGCGCTCGGCAAGGAACGCGATCGCGTAGTCCAGGTCCTTCACACGAAAGATCAGGTTGGAAACCCCGTCAGGATGGATATCGAGAA
This sequence comes from bacterium, assembly GCA_030431385.1. Taxonomy (GTDB): domain Bacteria; phylum Sumerlaeota; class Sumerlaeia; order SLMS01; family SLMS01; genus JAUIJJ01. The sequence continues at coordinate 2,066 of JAUIJJ010000142.1, forward strand.
ACTTCTTCGCCCAAGACCGATCATCGATCGGCGAGGCGACTTCCACACGGGCGTGCCCAGCCCCATACACCGCCGTCGCGTGGCCGAGTTTCTTGTCCGTGTCCTTGATCGACTGGGCGACCTTCTTGAAGCCCAGATTATTCAGGTAGAAGTTCTGGCTCCGCTGCGCGTCGTAAACGTAGTAGCGGAATCCTTCGAGGCTCATGAGCCCGAGCCTGCCGGGTTTGATTCCCTTATCGGGAAGACCCTCAACGATCTTGAGCGTGTCGCTCAGCCTCGGGACGATTTTCGGAATGACGGAGTTCATAGAGTGCATTTGGCATCACCTTCGGGAAGGTATTGGAGCGTGATGCCCTCATGTTCACGGGAGTTGGCCCGACTGGTCAACGGCAACGGAATACGTCGCAACTGTACTGGGTAACAATCCGAGTTGCGGCGAGCTGATATGGTCCACAATCCGACTACTCACCGCCCCCCAACAACCTCAGCGCCTCCTCTCGCAAACTCCTGTATTCAATGGTGTTATCCGCCTCAATCAGGTCGTCGAGAAGGCTGACGGCTTCTTCGAGGCTCGCTTCTGATCCCTCGCCAAGCCTTCCCAATACAACCTTCGCCCGAGCCAGAGCGAACGCGGCGCCCTGATCCTCCGGGTAGGCGGCGTACAACCCCGCGAGCGTCTCGATCACCGCAGCGCACTTTGCCGCTGCCGCAGCGACATCCCCATCAGCATTCATCGCGAGGGACTCGCCAAGCTCCGCCAGCGCGAGCTCGACGTCGATTTCCGGGATGAGACCGCCCTCAGCTTTGATACGGGAAAGCACTTCCTTCGCATCCTCCAAATGAACCCGCGCCGCACTCGGGTTCCCGGAAAGTGCCGCAGCGTCGCCCATCATGCGATTGACGGCCGCCTTCTCGAGCAGAGCGTGCGGGTCTTCGAAGAACGCCTGATCGATGGCTGCCAATCGATTGCGAGCGTCCGCAAGGTAGTTGAAAGTCACTGCGGGGTCGCCGGCCAGCCGCGATGCATCACCGCTCAGGATGGACAGATTCGCAGCGAGATAACGCGGGTAGGGGTTCTTTGGCTGTTCCTCGACGAGTCCGTCGTACACTCCACGCGCGAGTCCAAAACGCTCAATGGCCCGGTCATACTCCTCCATCTGAAGGTGAATGTCTCCGACCGTCTCGTACGCCCAGCCTAGCTGTGATTTGAGCCGCTCATTGCCGGTGTCTACCCCGGAAAGACTGGCGAGCAGATCTACCATGGAGTTCCCATGTTCCAACGCCAGTTCGTAGTTTCCGGATCGAAGGTGCGCTTGCGATATCCGCTGGAGGAGAACTGCCAACTGCGCCTGATGGTTTGAGTTCAAGGGGTCCGCCTCGACGAGAGCGCGGTTGATCTGTTCGGAGCGAGCATAGTGCTCAAGCGCCGTTTCCAATTCACCTCGATCAGAGAAGATGTTCCCCAGATGCCGACGATTGGAGGCCAACCCGACCTTCACGCGGGCGTCGCCCGGCGACTCGGCGACGAGCCGCTCCCAGTACTCCGCCGCTTCCCCGAGGCGTGTCGCAGCCCGCTCGCCCTCGCCCAAGTTCATGTCGACGTAGGTGCGCTCCTCCATGTTCTTCACGTAAAGTCGGAGCAGATCCAGCTCGCCGGGATGCTCGTCGATGACCGGCTTCAGCTCCGCCAGTGTCGCGTCGAGAATCCGCGCCGCCTCTTCATCTCGCCCCATTGCCGCGTAAAGATGGTAAAGCTGATTATCGACGTCCAGGCGATGAAGCGCACCGCTGGGTGTCGGCCCGCTGATCAATTCCGCGAACGCGGGGTCCTCCCTAACCGACCTCAGCAACTGCTCCGCTTCGTCGATCTGGCCGCCAATGCGGAGCGCTTCGGCCATGTTGGTGACCGCCGAAAGCGAGCCAGCCAATGCCTCGTCGCGGACTTCGGGGTCCTCCCTCAGGCCGTCAAACTTCTGCTTCGCCGCGCGAAAGTGAATGAGCGCGAGATCATTGTTTCCTTCCTTGGCTTCGATCACTCCGAGGTTGTTGACCGACGCCGCGTGGGCGACGAGTACGCTCGACGTAAAGTCCTCCTCGGGGAGTTCCTCGAAAAAGTTCACTACCTCATCCGCGTTCTGCCTGAGCAACCCGAGGTGGCCGTGGGCTTCCAATTCGTCCGCTTGGTCCTCGTACATGAACTTGATCAAGCCCAGGGCGCGGTCGCGGGAATCTTCCGCGCGGATGCGTTGGTTGTTAGCAACATCCCGCTCGCTCCGAAGCCGGCGGTTGAAGAACGCGCTGCCCAACACAACCACCAACAACAAGGCAAAGACCGCTACGACGGCGGCGACGCGCTGTCGTTCGCGCCGAATCTGGCGCGTCTCCGCTGATGCAACCTGTTGCAGAATCTCGGCACGAGCGTGCTTGCATTCGATGCTGGAGGCTTGCACGCGCGCGAGCTTCAAGTCGCCGTTGCGCATCGCCATCTCGGCATGGCTCACGAGGCTCCGATCTCGGAGAATCGGCACTTCAGGATTCAGCGACCAGAGCACCAGTGCCCTGCTAATCTGATGCTGAATCTCTGTAATCTCTGCGTAGTCGCGGGGATTTTGGTCGAGTTCGTACTTGGCGTGATGGGCGATCTTAATCGACTCAAGGCGCCGACTCCGGCCCGTCGTGTAGTCGTGAATCGCCTCGCTCACCTCGTCGGCAGAGGCGGGGCGGTTTTCCGGCTCGGGGTCGAGACACCTCATGCAAATTGTCGAGAGCTCGGCCGGAATGAGTCTCTCTGGCGCGCGCGCCTGTGGCGGTTCGACGACTCCCCTCATCGCGCGGCGGACGGCCTCTCGCGCGTTGCGCGCTTCGTGCGGATACTTGCCGGTGAGAATCAGGTAGAGGATTCCCCCGAGCAGGTAGATGTCCGTCCACGTGTTGAGCATCTTGCCGTCGCGGTGGGTTTGCTCGGGAGCCATCATCGCCGGAGTCCCCGATGGACAATTGGCCGTTTCGCGCGTCGGGATTCCAGTGGATTGAGGCTGCTCCGCGAGCTCCGCTGGATCGCCGACGAACAGCGCCAGCCCCCAATCCATCAGCAGGACCTCGCCGAATTCGCCCACCATGACCTGCGCCGGTTTGAGGTCGCGATGGATGATCTTGTGCGAATGCGCGAAAGACACCGCCTGGGCAACGCTCACGAGTATTGCGAGGTGTTTGTCGAGAAACTCCTGCGTCGCTAGCTCGGACCAATCGTCAGCGATCACATCGTCCCACGCCCGGCCCTCGACCCGCTTCATGGCGAGCATCAGATTGCCGGAATCATCAGTGCCGAAGTCGTGGACGGGAACGATGTTGGGATGTTCGAGGCGAGCCGCGATAAGCGCCTCGTCTCTGAAGAGACGCTTCTTTCGATCGAGTTGATCCGATTTCGATCCCTCATCGAACGCCGATTGATGGATGCGTTTCACCGCGACGACGCGTTCCAGCGAAACCTGCAAAGCCTCCCAAACTTCCCCCATTCCCCCTTCCCCGATTTGCTCGCGGAGATGGAACATCGGTTTCTTCTGAGGAGAGTCCACGGGGACAGCCTCGGGCTTGCCGGTTCCCCATTGGGTCATCCCGGCGGTCGCTGTCTCAGTCTCGCCTCTGGCATCACCGGGCGGCCGATAAGTGAGTGTCGCGTCCTCAGGAAGGTCGTCGGGAATGACGGCAGTTTCGTCGAGGTTTCGTTCATCCATTGCGATTCACCCCTCAATCCTGTTCACACTAGATGCAAGGTGCAGGTACCATAGCCGGAACTGAATCGAAATGCAAACACTGTTGTCACAACGATTCATAATTTTTCTCGGAGTCCTTCCGCTACCAATTGACCGCCATGTATCAGTCCTTCACTATTGTTCCCAATTCTTCGGTGTCCGATTGGAACGATGAGCAAAGTACCGTCAACTCCCACAGATTCACTGGTCTGGTTTCTCCGAACAACAGACCTCTTCGAAGACCAAACCGAGTCGATCATCGACTGGGCCGACGAGGAGAACCGCGAGTTTCAATTCAAGAAGGGTGACAGCATTCCCTTCCACTCGAACGGCGAGCGGTACATCTACGTGATCTATGAGGGGAAAGTGAAGCTGCGCGCCGAAGGCGAATCGGGGAAGGAGAAAATTCTCGATATCGCCGCACCGGGCGACACGATCGGTCCCATCGATCGGCTGCTGGGAAAAGGCGAGGACGAAAGCGACACCGCCGCACTCGCCACGGAAGCCATCGCGCTCACCGACGGCACGGCCCTCGCCTACGTCGTCGGCGAGTTCCAAGCGCTCATCGAGCGCCGCCCGCGCGTCGTCCACAACGTTTCGCGCCTCCTCGGCCTCAAGCAAAAGCAGCTGGAGATTCGCCTCAGCCGACTTCTTTTCCGGAGCTCACTCGGCAAAGTCGCCGGGCTACTCGCAGAACTGGCAGAGCGTTATGGCGAAGAATCACCAGAGGGAATTCACCTGAACTTCCGCCTTACCCATCAAGAAATGGCATCAATGATCGGCGTGAAACGGGAAACCGTTTCCGACTGCGTCGGCAGGCTGGAGTTACAAGAAATGATCCGGACGAAGAAGCGTCAGATCACGGTACTTCAGATTGAGGAACTGGACAAGGTGGTCTAGGGCACCACACCAAGCAGTGGGTGCCCCCTACCTCGCGAGCTATCTTGTGGCGGCAGCCGTCAAAGCGTCGCGCCGCTTTTCCTGCTTACGGCGCTCGTTGCCGTCGAGGATCACCTTCCGAACGCGAATGTTCTCCGGGGTAATCTCAACCAACTCGTCATCCGCAATCCACTCAAGAGCCTGGTCCAAGTTCATCTTCGTGACGGCCTTGAGCCCTTCATCGACTTCCTTCGTCGAGGAACGGTGGTTGGTGACCTGCTTGCGCTTTGTCGGGTTGCAGGGAAGGTCGTCCGGGCGGGAGTGCTCGCCTACGATCATACCCTCGTAGACGTCCTCGGCGGGCGAAACGAAAAGGCTCCCACGCTGCTGAAGGTTTTCCAGTGACCAGCTCGTCGCCGGACCGGTTTCGCTGGCGACCATCGACCCACGGTTACGCGAAACCACTTCGCCCCTCCACGGACCGTAGCCCACGAAGCGCGACGCCATAATGCCAAGGCCGCGTGTGTCGGTCAGGAACTCGTTTCGGTAGCCGATCAGCCCGCGCGTAGGAATGTCGAATTCCATACGCACGACGCCCGTTCCCGAGTTCTCGACGTGAGCCAACTCGCCTTTACGACGCGCGAGCTTTTCAATGACGGAACCCTGATACTCTTCCGGGACGTCGATGATTGCGCGCTCCATCGGCTCGTGCGTCGCGCCGGTTTCCTCGTCTTCGTGGGTGATGACCTCAGGGCGCGAAACGCAAAGCTCCATACCCTCGCGGCGCATTTCCTCGATGAGGATCGCGAGGTGAAGCTCGCCGCGCCCACTCACCTTCACGCCATCGGGACGGCCCAAATCTTCAACACGCAGCGCGACGTTAGTCTTCAGTTCGCGGTCGAGGCGCTCCTTGACCTGACGAAGCGTAACCGCCCTACCCTCGCGGCTCGCGAAGGGTCCGCTGTTCACCAGAAAGAACATGGAAACGGTTGGCTCTTCAATATCGAGCGGCCTGAGGGCGGCGTCCTTGACCTCTGGCGATGAGAACGTATCGCCGATGGCGATCTCTTCCGGCCCGGCGAACCAGACGATGTCACCCGCCTGAATCTCCTCAACCTCCGCGCGCTCCAGCCCTTCGGTCACCCAAAGGTGCGCCGAACGCTCGTCGTTCTGGCTGACAACTTCCCAATCGTCGTCGCCTGGATCATACTTGGTCCAACGAACCGCTGTCCGCTTAAAAGTCGTGCCCAGCTTATGCCGCCCCTGAAGAACACGCCCACAGCCGATGCGGCCAATGTAGTCGTTCCAAGCAAGCGTACTCACCTGCATGAGGAACGGTGCATCCAAATCAACCTGCGGATGAGGAACGTACTCGGCAATCGTTTCGAATAGCGCCTCCATGCCCTCGTGAGGGTCGTTCTTGGGGTCTCGGACCATGTAGCCGTCGAGGCCGGAACCGTAGAGAACAGGGAAGTCTGCCTGCTCGTCGGTCGCGCCAAGCTCCAAGAAGAGATCAAAGGTCTGATCGAGAACGCGCTCCAGGTCTGCGTTCTTTCTGTCAATCTTGTTCACGACAACGATCGGGCGCATGCCCAGACGCAGCGAGCGCATGAGCACGTAGCGAGTCTGGGGCATCGGGCCTTCGCATGCGTCCACGAGCAGCAGAACCGAATCCACCATGGAGAGCACGCGCTCGACCTCACCGCTGAAATCCGCGTGGCCCGGCGTATCGACAATGTTGATCTTGTAGTCTTTCCAATCGACTGTGCAGTGCTTGGATCGGATCGTGATGCCGCGCTCTTTCTCGAGCTCATTGTTATCCATCACGCGCTCTTCAACACGAGCGTTCTCGCGGAAGACCTGCGCGGAGCGGAAAATTGAGTCGATAAGAGTCGTCTTCCCATGATCAATGTGGGCGATGATGGCGACGTTCCTGATCTTGTCTGGTGCAGTCATTGGTTGTTCCATAGCAATAAAGTTGGCCACCGAAAGCCCGGAGGACCACGGCGCGCAAGAGTCTTCACCGGAGCATTCCCTGTCAAAGGGCTTTGTCGCGAAATAGGGGACTATCGACGTGATTCGTGGAAGCGGTTAATGGGAGCGCGGCAATCGAGTTGCGCGGGAGATGTCCAGAATTGGGCT
>JAUIJJ010000143.1 GCA_030431385.1 bacterium
AGTATCGGAGAGTCGCCTTCGTCAGCTTGCTGGTGTTTGTGCTAGCGCTGTTGGTGCGGCTCTTTCGGCTGGGGACTCCGAGCTTCTGGCTCGATGAAGTCATGCAATCCGTCAGCGCGCGCAATTCGTTCTTCGGAGTCTGGGGAGCGGTTCACACGGGCAACCTGCCGCTGGCATACTACGTCAACTGGCTGACTTCTCAGTTCTCGGAATCCGAGTTTGTCACGAGGCTTCCCGCTGCGATTTTGGGCGCTGGATTTGTGCTCGCAATGTTTCGATGGATGCGGTTGGCGGGAGGCTGGTCACTAGCGATTCCGATCGTTTTCCTCACGCTCCTGTCGCCAATCATGGTTCGCTTCTCACAGGAAACTCGCCCTTACATCTACATGTTCTTCGGGCAGGCGCTATTGCTGGCTTCGATGTGGGCATTGATTCGCAAAGGGCGATTCGCGAGCATTGGCGACTGGGTTTGGTTGGCGATCGCCAGTTTTGTTTTACTGTGGTCGCAGATACTTTCGTGGGTGCTTCTCGGCCAAATCGGCCTGACCGTCATCATTTGGTTGGCCGCCGACCGAGGGCTTCGACTGCGTAGGCTACTGAGTGCTCCCAGCTTCAAGGTCGGTTTCTGGATCTTGGTGGCAACTGCATTGAGCGTTGTTCCGCTACTCGTCCGCCGGGCCTTCGAGACAGATGTCTTCTTCGCGCCATACGACGGAAATTGGCACCGGGTGTTGGCTCAGTATATGGACATTTATGCGCTGGGCTACGATTGGTACGAGTACCGTTCCGGCGCGCGGTGGTTGGGGTTTGTGCTGTTTGCGCTAGCGACGGTCTTCGGATTGATCAGCCGGCGCAGGCGCGGCCTGACCCTGTTTTGCCTCTGGATGTTCTTGGGCCAGTACTTCGGTGTGATTCTGCTAATGAAGTACACGTATCACTGGCTGGAGGTGCGCTATACGCTCGGCGCGTGGCCGTTCATGGCGGCGATTTGGGCCATCGGCATCGAGGTATGCGCTGAGCCCTTTGTGCGAATCTATGTTCCGAAGACAAAGCTGAAGAAGGCACTATTCCCCACACTGATTGCAGCGCCGATTCTGCTGATTCAATTGGGATACATCCTGATCGTACCGCTGCCGAGATCGGACTGGCGCGGGGCGGTCCAGTCCATCGCCGAGTTCGACGCCAATCCCGAGATTTACGCCATGGATGAATTGGATCGGGTACCGGTAGCGTGGTACGCAGAGCAGTACCTCCCGGAAACGACCGTGCAATTGCTACCGACAGACGCGCGGTTTCTTCGAGCGATGATGGTTCGCGGCAGCGGTGAGATCATCGTCCACCGGACGACAGGTCACGATTCGAAGTTCAATGAGTTGTTCGGGAGATTAAAGCCATTGGGAACGCACACCATGGTCTTTGTCGGACAAGTTATTTCTGAAGAAGAATACGCCGCGGAGCGCTTGGGATCAGTGGAGGAGTTCTCGCTTGAAGAGCCCCTTGTGTTCGCTCCCGCTGACAGGCCCGAGCTGTTCGGCAACGGTTGGTACAACCCGGAGCAGTGGGGCGAGAGCTCTGTGCGCGCCATCAGCGATCTTGGCGGCGGGACGATGTGGCTCCCGCTTCAACCGGGAGTCGGAGACGTCCAACTCACGATCTCTGCACACGCGTTCAGTCCGCTGCTCGGCAATGACGCGGGGTTGCAACTGATGATCAACAGGACGCCCTTGGAAACGCTTCCTGCGGTTCACGGCCACGACGAATACAGCTGGGCGATCGCTGGAGATGTGCTCAAGGCCGGATTAAATCGTATCGATCTGGTGGCAACGAAAACAATGTCGCCGAGAGACAGCAATCCGGAGAGCGATGACACGCGGCAGTTGTCGTTTTGGGTGGCCTCGGTTAGGGTATTGAAGGTGTCGAAAAGATAGAGGAGGTGGAACCCCTCCCGGGGTTCGATCCTGATGGTTCGGAGGTCCCCGGATTGAAATCCGGGGCTACGGTTGTTTGGTCCCTGCCGGGACCTCTACTGTCGAATCGTCTTTGTCTATTCTGAGGTGACGCGCAACTTCGACAGGTCGCCGATGGATGCAACAGTTCGCTCCCTACCGAGAACTCCTCTGCCGTACCGTCTGTATCAATACTGAGGCGATGGTATGTTTGGAATTCGACGATCTGTTGGAGCGAGTGAATAGAAAAGCCCCCGGTCAGTTTGCTCTGACCGGGGGTTTGGTTTTGTGCGATTTGATGCTGTTTACTCTTCTTCGTCTTCTTCGACTTCCAAGCCGGTTAGTTCGTCGGCGAGGAGTGTTCCGTGGTTGTGTTCGAACTCGAAGAAACCGCCTGTGATCTGGACGCGCTGGGTGTTATTGCCACGGCGAATGTCCACGGTGCCATCACGGAGGACAGCCACGATGGGCGCGTGGTGCGCGAGCACTCCGAAGAAGCCGTCTTCTCCGGGAAGAGTCGTCGCCGTGACCTGCTGGTCGAAGACGGTCTTCTGCTGCGTGACGATCTGGAGTCTGTAATCAGCCATCTGAGATTCCTTGAGCGGGATTAGCCGCGCATCTTCTCCGCGTTCTTGATCATTTCCTCGATCGTGCCGCACATGTAGAAGGCCTGCTCGGGGAACATTGCGTTGTCATCGAATTCACCGGCGATCATGCGCTCGAACGCGGTAAGAGTGTCTTCCAGCTTCACGTATTCGCCGGGGCGACCGGTGAAGACTTCCGCCACGTGGAAGGGCTGGCTGAGGAAGCGCTGCATCTTGCGTGCACGGTTAACGACGCGGCGATCTTCTTCAGAAAGCTCGTCCATACCGAGAATGGCGATGATGTCCTGAAGATCCTTGTAACGCTGAAGCGTGAGCTGGACTTCCTGAGCGATCTCGTAGTGACGCTCGCCAACGATGCGCGGGTCTTTGATTCGTGAAGTGGAATCGAGCGGATCCACCGCCGGGTAAATACCAAGCTCGGCGATCTGACGCGAAAGAACGGTCGTCGCATCAAGGTGAGCGAAGGTGTTCGCTGGCGCCGGATCGGTAAGGTCATCCGCCGGGACGTAGATGGCCTGCACCGAGGTAATCGAACCCTTGCGCGTGGAGGTAATGCGTTCCTGAAGGTTACCCATTTCTGTCTGAAGCGTGGGCTGATAACCCACAGCGGAAGGCATGCGGCCAAGAAGCGCGGAGACTTCGGAACCGGCCTGTGTGAAACGGAAAATGTTATCGATGAACAGGAGCACGTCCTGACCCATCTCGTCGCGGAAGTACTCTGCCATGGTGAGGGCGGAGAGGCCAACGCGAAGACGGGCGCCGGGCGGCTCGTTCATCTGACCGAACACGAGCGCGGCCTTGCTTGTCTTGCCTGCGTTTTCTGGCTTTGAGGCATCGACGATAACGCCGGAGTCGTTCATTTCGTGCCAGAGATCGTTACCCTCACGGGTACGCTCGCCAACACCACCGAAGATCGAATAGCCGCCGTGGCCCTTCGCGATGTTGTTGATGAGCTCCATGATGATAACGGTCTTGCCAACGCCGGCACCACCGAAGAGGCCGATCTTGCCGCCCTTCGCGTAGGGGCAAAGGAGGTCGATGACCTTGATACCCGTTTCGAGAATATCGGTGGCGGGTAGTGTGTCCGTAAACTCAGGGGCGGCTCGGTGGATCGTGAGACGCTGATCAGGCTTGGGCAGGTCGCCACGATCATCGAGTGTTTCGCCGAGAAGGTTGAAGATGTGACCAAGAACCTGGTCGCCGACGGGAACGGAGATCGCCGCGCCGGTGTCGCGAACCTTCATGCCGCGAACGAGGCCGTCTGTTGAGGCCATGGCGATGCAGCGGCAGACGTCGTTGCCGATGTGGTTGGCAACTTCGAGCGTGAGATCGATTCCCTTTTCCGGGTCCTCGATTTTCAACGCGTTGTAGATGTTGGGCATGCTGTCACTGTGGAACTGAACGTCCACCGTGGGGCCGATAACCTGTCGAACGTGACCTTCGCTCATGGGTGTATACCTTCCTTTATGTGGCGGCTCAGCCGTTGAGGGCTTCCGCGCCGCTGACGATTTCGATGATTTCCGTCGTAATCGCGGCCTGTCGTGCTTTGTTGAGACGGAGCGTGAGCTTCTCGCTCAGCTCGTCGCAGTTCTTGGTAGCGTTGTTCATGGCCATCATTCGTGCCGCGTGCTCGGATGTCTGCGTCTCTGCGAGCGTGAGGTAAACCTTGCTCTTGAGGTAGCGGGGAAGAAGCACATCGAAGACGCGTTCCGGTGATGGTTCCAGTATATAGTCAATGGGGCTGGCGGCCTCTTCCTCGGACACGCCAAAGGCCGACGGTTCGAGGGGAAGGTAGCGCTCCACTTTCGGCACGTTGAGCACGGTAGAGACGAACTCCGGGTAGATGAGCTCGATACGCGAGTACCACCCGTTCTCAAAGCCTTCCAGCAGTTCCTGGGAAAGCTGATCGGTCACTTCCCCATCGAGACTGCCGAGGTCTACCATGTCGCCGATGATGCGATCGCCGTGATAGCGGCGCAGAAAATCACGCCCCTTGCGGCCGATGACGTAGAGCTTTGCGCTCGGATCTGCGGCCAAGCGTTGCATGGCGAGTTTCAGAATGTTGGCGTTGAAGGCGCCGCAAAGTCCACGGTCGGAAGTGAAAACCACGTAGAGCGGCGTTCCACTTTCTGACTTCTGAAACAGCGGGTGATCCTGCGCACCGCTGCTTAGGGCGAGCCTTCCCAGCAGAAGCTGAATCTTCTGCAGGAACGGCCGCGAGGACTTCATCAGCCCTTCGGTCTTCCGCAGCTTGGCTGCGGATACCATTTCCATGGCACGTGTGATCTTCTTGGTCTTGTTGATCGACCGGATGCGATCACGCAGCGCCTTTAAATTCTCAGGCATCGCTTACTCCGCCTTTGCGGTCTGCTTGCTGTTGAATTCCTCGACGAAGGCTTCGAGCGCCTTCTTCAGCTCATCCTCGATCTCAGGCGTGAGAGCCTTCTCGCTGTTGATCTTCTGAGGCAGGCCGGAGAACTTTTCGCTGACGTACTCTTTGAACTGCACTTCGAACTCGCCGAGTGAATCGACCTCGACGGTATCAAGGAACCCGTTGGACGCCGCGTAAATGATGAGCACCTGATCGGAGAGGTTCTGGGGCTGATACTGACCTTGCTTCAGAACCTCTACGAGACGAGCGCCACGAGTCAGCTGCGCCTGGGTCGTCTTGTCGAGATCGGAACCGAACTTCGCGAAGGCTTCGAGCTCGCGATACATGGCGAGGTCGAGACGCAGCTTGCCGCCGACCTTCTTCATGGCCTTTGTCTGCGCCGCACCACCGACGCGAGAAACCGAGAGACCGACGTTAATGGCCGGGCGGACGCCTTTGTAGAAAAGGTCCGGTTCGAGGTAAATCTGACCGTCGGTAATGGAAATCACGTTGGTCGGAATGTAGGCGGCAACGTCGCCGGCTTGCGTTTCAATGATCGGAAGCGCGGTGAGCGATCCGCCGGGCTGGCAAGTCTCCGGGAGACGGCCAGCTTTCACGTTGGACGCGATTACTTCCGGGTCCTCGGAAAGCTTCGCGGCGCGCTCGAGCAAGCGACTGTGGAGGTAGAAAACGTCGCCGGGGTAGGCTTCGCGGCCGGGCGGGCGACGGAGCAGCAGGGCCAGCGTACGGTAAGCGGCGGCCTGCTTGGAAAGATCGTCGTAGATAATCAGGGCGTGACGGCCTGAGTAGAGAAAGTGCTCGGCCATCGAGCAACCCGAGTAGGGAGCGAGGAACTGCATGGAAGCGGCGGAGTCAGCAGAGGCGCAGACAACCGTCGTGTACTCCATGGCGCCGTGCTCTTCGAGCGTCTGAACAACACCGGCGACGGAGGACTGCTTCTGGCCAATGGCGACGTAGAAGCAGTAAACGTCCTGACCCTTCTGGTTGAGGATCGTATCAATCGCGATAGCGGTCTTGCCGATCTGACGGTCGCCGATGATCAGCTCGCGCTGCCCGCGACCGATCGGAATCATCGAGTCGACAGCTTTGATGCCGGTCATCAATGGTTCGTGAACGGAGGTACGAGAGAGCACGTTTGGTGCAGTTTCTTCGATACGGCGGCTCAGTTTGGTGGTGATCGGACCCTTGCCATCGATCGGATTACCGAGAGCGTCGACGACGCGGCCGATAACCTCGTCCCCGACGGGGACTTCAGCGATGCGGCCTGTACGGCGGACGGTGTCGCCTTCCTTGATCTGGGAATCAGACCCGAAGAGCGCGCAACCAACGCTGTTTTCCTCAAGGTTGAGGACCATGCCGGTCACGTCGCCGGGGAACTCCAACAGCTCGCCTGCCATGGCATCATTGAGGCCATAGACAGTGGCGATGGAGTCACCAACGCGGAGAACCGTTCCGACGCTTTCGACCTCAAGACTGGAATCGAACTGTTCGAGTTCCGTTTGGAGGATCGATGAGATTTCATCTGGGCGAATCGACATAATTCTTTCAGCTCCGAAAGATAGCAGTATTCAAATGGGACCGCGTGAAATGGACCTAGAACACGCGCGTCCGCTCAAAATCGTGGCGAAGCCGTTCCAACCCGTTTGACAGGGTACCATCGATGAGCGTGTCACCGACCTGGAACCGCACGCCGCCGAGAACATTCTCGTCAACGTACCAATTGATCTGCAGTTTGAGATTGGTGAACTTCTCAAGTGCGCCCTGCAGCTTTTCCTTCCACTCATCGCTCACGTCGGCAGCGGTAACAACTCGCGCAGGCCAGTTGCCCCGGTGGCGTTCGTAGCGAATCTGGAAGTCATCAAGTGCACCAACGAGCAGCTCGAGCCGACCTCGGCGGATCAGTAGGCGAACAAAGTTTCCGAGGAGCTTGTGCAGCTTGTCTCCGAAGACTTTGTTGAAGACCTCTTCCTTGGTCTCGCGCGGGATGTTCGGCGCGAAGTAGAAGGTCCTCAGCTTCTGTTGGCCCTTGATCACATCGAGGAATTCCCGTGCTTGGCCGGCGATATCGTCGAGCGCACCGGATTTTTCCGCTGCGCCAAACAGGGCCTCGCTGTATGAATGCGTGACCGTTAACTCAGCCATTACGACGCCTCACGTTTTTCAAGCTCTTCGATGAAGTCGACGATGAGCTTCTTGTGGGTGTCGGCGTTAAGTTCCTTGTGAAGGAGCTTTTCCGTGGCGCCGAGGGTAAGGTTGACGATTTCGTCGCGAAGCTCGACGCGAGCCTTCTCGATTTCAATCTTGATGTCAGCCTCTGCGCGCTGCTTCACATCTTCGGAATGCTTGCGCGCTTCCTCGAGGATCTCGGCGGCGGCTTTCTTGCCCTCGTCGATCGCCTTGTTGGTACGCTCGCGAGCTTCGTTATCGATCTGTCGCAGGCGTTCCTCGTAGTCCTTAACCATGGAGTTAAGGTCAGCCTGCTTCTTGTCGATGGTGTCGAATTCCTGGGCGATGGTCTTCCGGCGCTCATCAATGAGCTCGAGTACCGGACCCCATGCCATCTTGTAAAGGATGGCAAGGACCACGAAGAACGCCACCATGGTGGTGAGGATCTGCGCGGTCATAGTCAACCCAGCAGCGGCGAGTAAGATTTCTGGTGCCATTAGCTAAATCCTTAATAGCCAGAGTCGATGGCTCGGAAGCCATGTCCCGCCCTCATTGGCGCGCACGCAAATTTGGACGGAACGAGATTGCCGGGCGGCCAAAGGCCCCCCGGGCAACCCGTTGCTTACTTGGCGAGGAAGATCGAGATCAGTGCGTAGATCGCGAGCGCCTCGATGAAGGCGGCGCCGATGATCATCTGAATTGAGATCTTGCCAATAGCTTCGGGCTGACGGCCCATGGCTTCCATAGCGGAGCCGACTGCGCGGCCGAGGCCGAGCGCGGCGCCCAGGGCTGCAAGGCCGAGGCCGATCGGGTACGCAAAACTGAGTGCTGTTGCGGCATCTGCAAACAATGACATTGGAACATGTCCTCCTGACAGTTGGGCTGACTCTCTTCAGCCTCTATGTTTGACCACCGGAAATCCGGGGGTTGTAACCAAGTTAACTCTGTTAGTGGCTCTCTGCAGCGTGCTTCAATGCTGAGGCCACCGATGCGCCGTCGACTTCGAACTCTTCGGGCATCTCGTCGTGTTCGTCATGCCCATGATCGTCGTGAGGCAGAACCAACATGATGTAAATCAGGGACAGGAGCGCAAAAACGAGCGCCTGAATCGCTGAAAGCAAAAGTCCCAAGAAGTAGAATGGAATTGTCAGCGGCAAGCCGATGATATTGCCAAGGCCGGGCAGGAACGCAGCGACGAGTGAGATACCCATCATCAGGAACGCGCCCATCAGGATGTCCTTGCCCAGCATGTTGCCGAATAGACGCAGGGCGAGGGAAACCGGCTTGGCGAAGAAGTCGGAGATTACTTCGAGCACGATCAGCATTGGTGCGAACACGAAGCCCATCGCGTCGCGCGGCTGGCCTGCAAGGTGATCGATGTACTTGATCGGTCCCAACTTACCCCACGCGGTCCCCTGGACGAAGAAGAACGTACAAAGAGAAAGGCTGACGGTGATGACGATGGATGCCGTTGCCGGTTTCATGAGTGGGACAAGGCCCATGAGGTTACAGAAGAGAATGACGAAGAAGAGCGTGCCGATATAGGGCATGTACTTCCGCCCTTCCTTCTCGCCCAACACGCCCTTAACAAACTCGTCGAAGGTTCC
This sequence comes from bacterium, assembly GCA_030431385.1. Lineage (GTDB taxonomy): Bacteria > Sumerlaeota > Sumerlaeia > SLMS01 > SLMS01 > JAUIJJ01. The sequence continues at coordinate 8,717 of JAUIJJ010000143.1, forward strand.
GACAATAGCTTCGCCAACGACCTGCCCGCGTGTCGGGCGGCGCATCGCTGCCTTGCGATCCTTGCGGATGTTCATGGTCATCAGGAAAAAGACGAGGAGCATGATGCAGAG
>JAUIJJ010000144.1 GCA_030431385.1 bacterium
CTCGGAGCGCGAAGCGAAGCCAGCTTTGGCGAGTCGATCGCGCGGGTTGAGGAACTCTGCTGGGAAGCAGCGCGGGACAACCAGCCGTGGCTGGCGCTCACCGATGTGAACTCGATCGCCCGCGCGCCTTCGTTCGCTGTCGCGGCGTCTCATGCCGGGCTAAAGCCGCTGTTCGGGGCGGAGCTAAGCGTGCTCCCCGCTGGTGAAACAAGATGGGACGGGAGGGAGTACCGCCTTCGTCTCCTCGTAGAGAACGAAACCGGGTGGCGCAATCTGGTGCGGCTAGTCTGCCAATCAAGACGCAATCAGACCGCAGAGGTTCCTCCCCACGTTTCTTTGGGAGAGTTGTTGCGCGATGTGAGGGGGCTGATTGTCCTGACCGGCGGCAGAAAGGGGGAGCTGGCGGAGGCCCTCACGGAGAAGAATTTCGAGCGGGCAGAGACGTTGATCAACATGCTGCTTGAGGCGATCCCAACAGAGAACCTGTTCGTTGAGATCCCCGGCCCGCACGGGCCAAGAGGCTGTCAGGCGGCGTCGATTCTGATGTCGGCGGCCCGCTACTTTGCGCTGCGGCCGGTCGCGGTGCCGACTGTGAACGCTGCCCATGCGGCGGACGAAGCGGTGTTCAGATTTTACGGCGGTGCCCGCGCCGATGATGGCCGCGCGCCGCGTCGAGTTTCAGATGTCATGGTGCCTGCGGTGGAGTGCCTTTGCCTCGCCCGTCAGGACACGATCCGCGAGCGGTTCCACGACTACCAGGAGTCGCTCGACAACACGCTTCACATCGCCGAGCGGTGCGGGGGTTTCCAGCTGCCGACCCCTGAACGGCGCTTTCCCATTCACGACTTTAACCGGGGCGTCGATGCCGAGTCCTTCATTTGGAACACGGCTTTTGACCGCGCGCGGGAGCGATACGGCGATATCCCGGCGCGGTACAAGGAGCGGCTTGATCGTGAGTTTCGTCTCATTTCCGAGTCTGATTTGCCGAACGCAGTAATCTCGCTGTGCCGGCTGGACGAGGAATTGGAGGCCGACGGCATTCAGCGCGGTCCTGGCGCGGGTTTGCTGACCAATTCCATGATCGCGTCGCTGCTGGGGCTAACGCGGCTGGACCCGCTTCGGTTCGATTTGCCGTTCGATTTACCCTCTGGACTGGCCAATGGCGAGTTTCCGATGATGGAGTTGGCAATCCCGGCCAGCCAGGAAGCGGCGGCGGTCGATGCGCTGCAAAGAATTCTCAACGGGCAGGTCTGCGCGGTTGGTCGGTGGGAGTCCTGGCGCGCCAGTATGCTGCACGAACGCATCGCGATGTTGCTTGGACGCAACGCGAAGTGGATCACGGCAACCTTCCGGCTGGCGTCGTATCAGCGCGCGCTGGAGAAGACTCGCAAGCAACCACCGAACTGGCAACCGGGGCCGGATTCGCCTATTGAGGGGCATGAGACTCTCGCTTGGCTCGTGTTGAGAATGGAAGGCCGTATTCGCGGCCTGAAGATCGAGAAGGGGCTCTACACGTTCTCCGTGGACCCTGTGGAGACGACGATCCCGCAGCGCAGGCTATCGTTCGACGGAGCGGAAGGCGGTCCGTTGCCGGTGAGTGAATGGACCTCGTCGGAGTTGGGCGCGTTGCGTCACGGCAGGCTCAAGTTTTCTCATTCCCCGCTTCTCGACCTGATCGGCGAATCGAGCACGGTTATTCGCGAGCAGGGCGACCTCTCCTTTATCGCCGAGGACGTGGCCGCAGATGACGGCCCGACTTATCGACTTTTGCGAGAAGGGCAAACGGCTGGCATCGAGCCTCTTGAGCGGCCAGAGCTGCGCAGGCGATTGCGTCAGGGGCGCCCCTCTGATCTTCACTCGATGATCCGCGTTGTCCGAAAAGACGATGCGAACTCGAAGAGCACACCGGATTTCCCGACGCTTCTCCTCTCCCACGTTTGCTCGGCGATCAAGGCGCAGCGTCCGCTGGCGTTCTACGCCGCTGCGTTGAGTCAGGCCGGGCGCGTCCCGCGTCGGCTGAGTGGGATTTTGGAAGAGGCGAGGCGACGTCTGATTGAGATGCACTCGCCAGACGTGAATTTCTCCGGTTGGCGTTGGTCGGTGGAGGCAGAGGCTATTCGCGCGGGCTTCATGATGGTCATCGAAATGACCAGCGAAGCCGCCAATGAGATCGTCGAGAAGCGGCGCGAGATGCACTTCACGGACCTGCCTGACCTATGTCGGCGGACTGATCCGTCGATCCTCCGGCCCGGGCAGTTGCTGGCATTGATTCAGGCGGGCGCGCTCGATTGCTTCGAAGAACCGCGCGCATTGCTGAAGAAGCAGCTTGAACAGATATATCCAATCGAAGAGCGCAAGTCCCGCAAGGCGCGCGCTGACGATGGGTTCGGTTTCTTTGATCGCGACCCCGCGTGGTGGCTGGAGCATGTCGCATCGCCAGAAGAATCAATCGAGGTCGAGGAGGACCCGGCCCTGATTCGCGCCGAAGAAGAGCGCGCACTTGTGCTTCCGGTGCAGCCTCGCCTCAGCCAGCAAGAAGACGATTTTCTGGTTCGCGGAAAGATCAATACTGCGGAACTTCTGGCGATCAAGTCTGCCGGGAAAGCGGTCTCCTTGGTGGGGATCGCTGGGCCGATCGAGGCCGACATGCTCTACCACGATGCCACGCTCATGGACGTCGGCGGGTGCCTCGTGCGAGCGACGGGTCGGGCGTCGGAGCAGCTGACGGCTCCGGAAAACGCCGGGCGACTTATCATCGTAACTGGTGTTGTGTCTCGGGAAACGTTTCAATGGCGGCTCGAGGCGGACTCGGTTGTGACGCTCGATGAAGCGGTCGCTCGCGCGGGTAAGCGGGGGCAGGCGGTCTTCGATCTGTCCTCGGTCTCAGAGGCGAACCTCAAGCCGCTACTCAAGCTCGTGCGCAGTTTTCCGGGGCAGCTCCCCGTGGCGATGCAATGGCTCCCGGCGAAGTCGCCGTGGACGCTGCGACGCTTGTCGAAGATGAGCATCTTCTTATGCCCGCTGCTCGAACACGGGCTGGATCGGCTCGTTGGCGAGGAGTTTTGGAACTTTGAAGAGGCCCCCGAGGAGCCGGAGCCGATCCCGCGAACGGGTAGTTTGCGGTGGTTGAAGAAGTTCATCACCGCAGCCTGAAGCAAAGGCGCTTGAATACCACCCCCCACCGCCGGTAGAAGCTTCAACACTCTCAGCGACCGGAATCTTCCATGAGCGAATCTAACGAGATCACCGGCGGCGAGCAAAGCCCGCGCGCCTCGTCTCCTACGAATGCCAAAGAACTCGCGCTATCCGCGCAGATGGACCCGGAACTGCACCGGCTCCTGAAGACGATCTGCTATATGATCATCATTGCTGGCGCCATTGTCGCGCTGACGTATGTGATGCCGCTCATCAAGCTGATCGTCATCACCGCCCTTCCGTTCATTGTGGGGCTGATTTTCGCCTACATCTTCGACCCGATTGTGACGTTCGCTCAGCAACGGCTGAAGCTTTCCCGCATCGGCGGGGTGACGATTCTTTACGCGCTGATCGCTGCGGCGATCGTCTGTTTCGTGGCTGTCGTCCTCCCGATCCTCGTGGTTCAGATACAAAGTGCCTATCAGGGAATATCCGGTTCCATATCGGAATTTGTGGAGAAGAACGAATGGGTGAAGAACCTGTTCAACATTCCCCAATGGAAACAATTCGGAGCGATGGTTTCGGAGTGGCTCCAGCAATACGACATTCATCTGGATGAGGTCGTGAAGGAGGCGGGAGGTCAGGTTCAAAACGTCGCCTCGACAGGCATTCGCGCCATCACGGGTACGATCACGGGCACGCTCGGCTTTGTATATAGCTGGGTGACTTCGATCGTCGGGGCCTTTGTCTTTTGGTCGTTCGTCATTCTTGTGAATCTGTACCTGCTACTCGACTTTTCCAAGATGAAGAACGTCATGGAAGTCATGATTCCCGGCGGACAGCAAAAGCGCATCTTCGTGGTTCTCACGAAGTGCGACGAAGCCGTTGGCGGATTTATCCGCGGTATGCTGATCGTGGCTTTCCTTGTGGGTCTGCTGACGTTTCTTGGGTTGTTCTCGCTGGGGCTAAAGCAATACGCGCTTCTCATTGGAATCATAGCCGGCATCGGCAACTTGGTTCCCTATCTAGGGCCAATCAGCGGCGGCGTGCCGGCGATGCTGTTTGTGATCTTCTCTGACCAGTACGAGACGACTCAGGAGAGGCTTTTCGTCGGCCTTGGGGTGTTGATACTTGTGATCGCAATTCAAACGCTGGAAGGGTTTGTTTTCCAGCCAAAGATCGTCGGCAAGAACGCGCAATTGCATCCGTTGGCGGTGTTGTTTGCGCTGGCCGTTGGGGCTAACTTCGGGATTCTGGGAATGATCGTCGCCGTGCCTGTCGCGTGTATTGTCCGCGTGTTGGTTAAGGAGTTCTACTGGGACAAGCGCGAGGAAGACTGGAAGAAGAGAACTGGCAAGAAGGACCTGGCGGACCGGCGTGATCATCGATACTCGCGTGCTCAAGTGCCCAAGGCAGAGTATCGGAAGAAGAAGACCTCCAGCTAGGGCTAATGGGAAAGCACGCTAAAGCGCGCTCGCGGCGATTCCGGATGCCTCGGATTCACCCGGCTTAAGCCGGCTGCAACGTAAACAGATGACTAGAATTGCGCTATTGCTTAGTGCTTATTTTGTAGCTCGGGGTGTGTCGCATATTAGACACAAACCCGTGCTGCGCTAAAGTGAAGATTTGCTAGGTAGCAGCGTTTCCTTGATGAGATCGCCTGTGTAGATTGCACTTGGGAGGACTTCGCACTCTGCCCAGCAGCCGGCGCAGTTGTGGACCCAGTCGCGCTGCGCTTTGATCTCTTCGCCGTACCAGATTTCTTCGAAGCTTTGTTTGCGGAAGTTTCCAACTGTCTTTGAATTGAACTGACAGACTGGAACATCGCCATTCGGATAAAGGCGCATGTGCGAGTTGAGCGCGACGCATTTGGGGTTGGGCTTTCCGCCCTGCTTCAGGAGGCGATTGCGAATTCCGCGCAAGTAGTAACGCTTGGAAACACGTTCTGCCATGGGGAGCAGTTCGATGTCTTTCTCGACCTCTGCGATCAACTCGTTGACGTGGTCCTCGGTGAATTCGCCGAAAGTAGTGAATTCACCGATTTCGGTCGGGGCGACATCGACGTCGCGTTCGGTGCTATAAGTGGCCGACGAATCGTAGGCCATGACCATGTTGTGATAGACGCCCATGGGGCGGATGACTTCGCGGAGCTTCTTGTAGTGTTCAACGCCCTCGGCATCGACGATGGTTTGGTTGATGGCGAGGCTCAGGCGTAGTTCCTTCTTTCGCGGAGCGAGCTCCGTCAGGGTCTTCATGGCGCTGGTCCAGGCCGAGTCCTTGCCGCGCACGTAATTGTGCTTCTCCTCAACGCCGTCGATTGAAACGAGGACGCTGAGGGGGATGGACTTATCGCGCTTTTCGCAGAACTCGACGATCCGATCGGTGAGAAATCCGTTGGTGGTGACGTGGAGGAAAACGGGGCGGAGTTTGTCCTGAGCCATCTTGGCGATCTCGACCATGTCTTTCCGGACAAAGGGCTCACCGCCGGTCAGCCGTACGGCGTCCATCTGCGGGAGTTGGTCGAAGACGTTTTCGATCTCTTCGAGTGAGAGGTCGTCGGGAGATTTGATCTTCCACGAATCGCACATGATGCACTTCGCGTTGCACGTGTAGGTGACGATGTAGGTCAGGAAGCGTGGCAGGTCGATCTTGCGGGCGTTGTTCCTGCGCACCGCGCGGACGTATCCGGGAATACGGCTCAGAGTCTTCATGTCTTCGCTTCCTTTGCATTTGTGTCAGCGCCGAGTTGACTCAGCACTTCTTCGATAACAGCTATCGTGGTCGGGTTGCCGTTGAAACGCTGCGGCTCGATTCGTTCGCGGAAATCTTCCAATCGCCCAATGAACCCATGCACATCATCTGCGGTCAGCTTGTCCAGCGCAATCCATTGGCCCTCGCCGCCTTCGGCGAGAAAGTGAGCGTTGATGAATTGTTCGTAGTTGTTGGCCTCAGGGAGCGCGAAGATCGGTTTGCGCAGGTACAGCGCCTCGCCGAGGAGTTGGTTGCCGGAGGTGCTGATGAGCGCCTCGCTACTGGCCAAATCGCGTACGAACGATTCTTCGTTGATAGCGCAGAAGGTGAGATTCCCCTCCGGTTCGCGCTCGCCTAATCCGTAGACGCGCACGGGCATTCCGGCGGCCTTAAGCGCTTCAATGACATTTGGGAGTCCAAACCGCCGCAAGTAGGCGACGAGGTGGCCCTTGCGTTCGATCTTTGCGTTGAGGACGCGCGGGCGCAGGATCGCGCCGACCTGCGTGACCTTCCCCTGATACTTGGGTTTGAGCGGCGGGAAGTAGAAGCTGGAAACGATGGTGCGCTCTTGGCCGCTATAAAATGCGCGAACGAAGAGGCTCATGAACCACGCGTGGAACCGCAGGTAGAGCGGTAAGGTGCTGAGGTCGTTGACGATTAGAAAGTGTTGGTGGTTCAGGCTCAGGAACGGGATCCCGAGTTTCTTGGCCGCGCGGGGAAGGGTCATCTCGAAGTCGGTGATCACCAAATCCGGTTTCTCCTCCTCAAGGGTCTTCATCAGTTTCCTGATCATTGAGCGCCGGCGAAGTAGGTACTGGGCGCCCTTCCAGCCGGTGATCGGATACTTTAGTTTCCCACCCGCGTTGTAGTAGAAGCGCAGAGCGGGGATTTGCGTGACCTTGACTTCCGTTCCGCGGAAGGTGGGTTCGAGCAAATCCCAGGCGTCGCCGGGTGCGAAAATGCCGATTTCGTGACGATCTCGGAGCATATCGACGACAGCACGGATGCGCGTCGCGTGGCCGCGTCCCTCACCCGCCATGCTGAAGAATATTTTCGCCACGTTTCCGCGCTCCTAGCGTGTCATCGTTAAGTTAAAGCCCCGCCCGGAAGTGCTTTCCGGACGGGGCGAAGTGTCGTTCATTCGGTCGCTGCACTCGCGCGGCCTAGTCTCCGAACTCCGGGTAGAGCGGTATGGTGACTCGCTCCAGCTTGATGTCGTCGAGGTAGAAGATTTCCCCGCTGACGGTGGAATCGGCTGGTTTGAATGACATCACGTCGAAGGCGGCGCCGAAGGTGCTGAATGTCGGCACGCGCTCGAGGACCATGAAGGTCTGCGTTTCCGCCGGGATGCCGGGGATTGGTGTGACGACCGTCGGCGGCCGGCTGATGATCACCTGAGTGACAGTCCGCTGGAAGTCGTCGGTCGAGAAGCGCATGCGGAAGTCCGGGTTGGTGGTCGGATCGTTTTCGAAGTCGCTGACCACACGAGATGTGAGGCGATAGATAACCGGGCCAGTGGCGGGAAGCGACCCCGCGCTGACGACGCCATCGAGCGTCCAGAATCCGAAGGTGTTGCTGCCGTCGACCACGCGAACGCCGAGACCGGTTGGAGTCTCCATGAAGATCGGCGCGGTGAACTCCTCGGTGGAGCCCTCGTCCCACATTCCACGAGCGTTTGCTGTGTTCAGGTCGCTTGCGTAGAGCGATGTTGTTTCCTTGACCACTGAAACCGGAGCGTCGCCGTCCTGTTCATCGTCGAGACGATAGAGACGGACTTCGTCGAGGATCAGCCCGCCATTGGGGTCGTCGTCGAGGAAGTTTAGCAGGTCGAAGGACATGCGGTAGTTCCAGCGGTCGATCGTTGCCGAGAAGAAGGTGCTCGGCGGGCGGAAGAGCAGGTCGAAGGGTCGTGATGTTTCGTTGACGGGCGAAAGAGAACCGTCGCCCATGCTATTTGTGACTGAGGTAAAGGCGCTCTCGAAGCTCTCGCTGTTCACGCGCTGGCGGAAGGTTGGCACCATATCGTTGCTGGTGGCGTCAGCCCTTACATAGGCGCGGTAGAGGAAGAGCGAATCGCTTCTCACGTCGATGGCCTCGGCTGGTGAATCGTAGTATCCGAAGGTCGTGTTGCTGTTGTTAGAGGTGAGGGAGATCTCACCGGGAGTGAAGAGCGCGGTCGGGCTGTCGTAGGCAGGCGCGCTGCTTGCACCCCAGCCTTCGGCGTCGAAGGTGAAGCTGTACTCGCCCTGCTGAATGACCTGAGCGAGGTCCCCGTTCGGCGGTGTTGCCGTCGGGTCAGGAGTCGGCGTCGCGGCTGTTGGTGTGGGTGTCACATCTGGCGAGATCACGGAAAGATCGGCTACTGCCTGACGCTGGAGGCGGCCGGGTGCGTAGTCGTCGGGCCCGGAGGTAAGGTTGAAGCCCGCCCACACGATTTCAGCTCCGAATGGTCCGAATCTCGGCCAGCGAGCAGCGAAGGAACGAGTTCCGATCCCATTTTCCGGCGGCAGTTGAACTTTCGGCACCGCCTGGTAAACTGGCTCGTTGCCGTTCTGAATGATGAACTTTAGGTTGTTCACGATGAAGATGTTTCTTTCCGAGACTGGCGAGACATTGCCGGTTCCGGGGAAGCCGCCCGAGTTAGCAGTGAAAATGAGACGCTGTCCCTCCGAATCGAGGCTCAGGTCGGTGATGTCTATTCCATCCCAGCCTTCGAAGAAGGGTTCGCCTGCGCCGTTCGGCGAGATGATGCGGCCGCTGCGAAGGGCACCATAGATGTTGAGGCCACCGGTTCCGACTCCGCGCGAATCGGCCTGACGGGCGGTGAAGAAGATCACGCCGCCGTCCTCCGACAGTATCGGAGAGTGGAAATCAGTAAGCCCTGTTAGCTCGGTCGTTACGGGTGTTTCGG
>JAUIJJ010000145.1 GCA_030431385.1 bacterium
ATGCGCGCGTTGAGAATATCAAAACTAAACTCTGTCGTCGTGAAGATTTTCTCGTCGGGCTTGAAACGAATGCGCGTACCGGAGCGCTTGGAGGTACCGATCTCTTCAAGCGGTCCTTCGGGAAGTCCACCGTCCTTGAAGCGAATGAAGTAGGCCTTCCCGTCGCGCTTTACCTCGGCTTCCAGCCACTCGGACAGGAAGTTCACAACAGAGACGCCAACGCCGTGAAGACCACCCGAGACCTTATAGGCCTGCTGGTCGAACTTGCCGCCCGCGTGGAGCACTGTGAGTACCATCTCCAGCGTCGACATGCCCTTGTACTTCTCGATCTTCGAGGGCCCAACCGGCACCCCGCGTCCGTTATCCGTGATGGTCACCGAGTTATCGAAGTGAACCTTCACATCCACTCGGTCGCAGTGGCCCTGCATCGCCTCGTCGATGGAGTTATCGATCACCTCCCAGACAAGGTGGTGGAGACCGAGCACATCGGTGTTGCTGATATACATCGCCGGGCGCTTGCGGACGGCCTCGCGGCCTTCCAGCGCCTGGATATTCTGCTCTGAATACTCTTGATTGTTTTTCTTAGCCATGAATTCTGCCAGACAGATTTGATCGGGAAAAAAGCTGCGGAAAAAGCGCAGATCAGCGCCTCAACCACAGAAGAGGATTCTGCCCCACGACAAAGCCCGGGTTCAAGCACCAAAGCACGGTTTTCGGGAGGTTTTTTGCTACGTTTTCACGCTTGAATTGAACGCTTCCAGATAGTTCGAGAAGATGGGGAGGAATGTGAATTGAGTCACCCCTCCCACCCTCCACCTTGACCTCGCGCCGTCGCTGCCCAGCATGGCTTTGACTCGGAGGAGTCTCCCCTTTTGCGCAAGCTGTTCTTCCAGTTGCTAGTCTGTTTGTTGATGTTGCCGGTCGTGGTCGGCGCGCAGGGGTCGCCTTATACCTTGGTGGATGCGCTGCGGGAGTATCATGACCTTTCGCTGCTGCAAAAGCCTGCCGATCCTCCGCGGCGGTTTGGGCAGCTCTCCTCCTGGGATAGAAACCTCGCAAACTTCGATCAGGGCAATTTTCTGCGCGAAGACCCGGGCCGCGAGATGGTGCTCATGGATGTGGAAGGCCCCGGCGTTCTGACGCGGCTGTGGACCGCTGAACCGATGGGCATCCTGCGGTTCTACTGGGACGGCGCGGAGACGCCTCAGATTCAGATCCTCTGGAAAGATCTGATCGAAGGAAAACTGCCTCCGCTCGAAGAGCCGTTTATGAGTACGGCGGGCGGCGGGGCGACGCTTCGGTTTCCGCTCCCCTTCGAGAAGGGGCTCAAGATCACGCTCCTCGGCCAGACCTGGCCCCATTGGCAGATCCACTATCAGTACTTCCCTCCCGGAACCCCAGTGGAGAGTTGGTGGCCCGCGCCGACGAATCCGCCACCGACCGGCGCGCCGGCAGAGTACACGCTCGCCGCGAACATCTTCGAAAAACCGGCCTCCGCGAAGGTGTCCGCGAAGGATTCAGCACGCCGACAAGTCGCGCTCTTTCCCGATGCCGAGCCCGCGACGATTGAAACCGATTCAGCAATCATGGTCACGGAAGTCGCCCTCGATCAGGCGAGCGAAGGTCCGGTCCCCGAAGCGCTGCTGTTTGTAGTGGAGCAGCCCGGCCGCGCGCCGATCCGCCTCCCGTGGCGGGCGCTTTGCGGTACGTGGGAGTCGGAAGCCGACGCGCCATCGCTCCTCATGGGGCGCGTAGGACCAAGAACCTACTTCCGCGTGCCCTTCGTGCTAGATGCCGGGAGCCGCGTCTCTCTCGAATGGGCGGGAGAAGCCGCAGGCGAAGTCATCGGTACGCTCGAGATTTCCTATAACGACGCACCTTCCGGCCCTCTCCCCCGCCTCACGGTCGTTCACGAGGAACAACAGGTCGGCGTCGGCGCCCGCTTGTCACTTCCGGCCATAGAAGGGCGCGGCAGGCTGATTCATTTCGCGAACCGGGTTTCGGCAGAAAACAACGCCTACTACATGGAAGGCGACGAGCTGATTTACCTCGAAGGCGAGGCGTTCGCCAGCATTCGCGGCACTGGCATGGAGGACCTCTTCGATTCGGCGTGGTACTTCATGAACGGCAAGTTCGACACGGCCGTCGCGGCACTGGTGGTTTACGAAAACGAACGGCTCGAATCCGGGGCGCGGGGTGCCTGGTGGCCGCTCGGGATTCCCTTCGCGAGCGAGGCCAGATTCGAGTTGGAAGGCGGCGCCCTCGACGACGCGCCACCGACTCTCGCTCGTGGAACCTTGATCGCTCAGGTCTTCGATGAGGCGGTCGACGTCTCTCCTCCGGTCACGGGCGAGCGCCGTCCTTCGGTCGGTCTCCCGTTCGGAAGGCGGCACCCGGGCGAAGCCGATGCAGCTGGCCTACCAACAGCGGTGGAATCATCCCCGCCGGTGAGCGCCATTCTGGAACCCCGGCAGGTGCAGCTTGAGCCAGACGAAACCTTCGACGGCATGTTCCGCATCGAAGTCGCCAACAGTGAGGTCGAGCACATCGCCGTGCGCCTCGATCTGCCCTTCGGGTGGCGCGGACGGCTGGCAGGAAACGGCGAGGAAAAGGAAGTCTTCGACATCGGTTGGCCGCCGATCGAGATCGCAAACCCGGAAGCGAAGACTCACGATTTCGCGTTTGAGGTACATCCACCGCAGATTCTCGGCTACGGCGCGTGGACGGTTCAGCTCCGCCTCAACGCGCGTTTTTCTGATGGCCGCGAGTGGACGATTCGCCATCCTGTGCGCATCACCGCAAGCCCCCGAGGCGAGCCTGCGATTTCCTGGTCCGCAGCGGACGCTTCCCGCACTGACGACGGATGGCAACTGGACCTCCCGGGAGGCTTCGAACCCAAGCCCGGCGACGTCGTTTCGATCATCGCAAAGGCCAACGGACCCGACGGCTGGGAGTACGCGATCGGGCACCTCGAATTCGAGCCAGCGGCGGATGTCAACAACGCCGAGGGGATCGCTGAGGAGATTCTCGAGTTGCTGCCCGAGGACGGCCGCGTGCTCGGCAGTGTGCGGCTCGATGGCGAGACCCATCTGATTTCGTTCCCCGTGGGCCGCTACGCGAGTTGGTCCGGCGCGCCGGAGCGGCTGAGGTTTATCCATCCGGAAGGCGACCTTCGCGTTGAGGTGCTCGGAGCGAAGCTGTTCCGTAACTCACCCGAACCGGCAAAGGAAGGTTGGTCTCGCCGAGTACCTTACGTCGAGTGGCCGAAGGGCGAATTCCGCATGCCCACAACGAAGTTCGTGCTGGAGGAAAAGGAGCTCTGGCGTTCGATGCGTACCGTCGTTTCGACGCCTCAGGATCACATCGCGCCGGAGCTACGTGCGCGAAAGTGGCTGGAGAACGTCGAGGATTCGCCGCTCCTGTGGCAGGTGTCCGATCACAAGTACCGCAGCGACTGGATGCCCGCGTCGTATTCGCTGCTCTTCCCCGCTCGGTGGGGCGGCGAGCGGATCGCGATCTACGATGAGCGCTTCATCGGCGAGCGGTATTTCGGAATTCAATTCGGGTTTGGACCATGGTGCGGTCGCGTCGGTGTGCGCGACTGCGAGGGTCGGCTCGTCGCCGTCCAGGACCTCTACATGAACGTCCCGTCGGTCTTCCCCCAATACACCTGGTTTGCGCTGCCGGTGCCGAGTCGCGATGGCTGGATTTACCTCGAAGCGCTGGGAACCTCGCCCGGGAGCCACGAGTCGCGGATTGCCGTCCAAAAGGTCATGGTGTTCCCGTCGGACGAAATCTCCCACTAGAAACTCTTGAAATTTTTTTGAACATCGGAACCCGGAGAAGAATTTGCTGGCGTAGCAGTCGGCAGCCCGGCACTATCACGGGCATCATCAAACGTACTCGCCCGGCGTTGCTTCCATAAACTGGATGGGGAATGAGCGGTAAGCAAGACAGTCAGGATGAACCCATTGCTGCCGCTGAGCACTCCAGCGGCACGGTGAGGAAGCTGCCGTTTTCTGACGAGCAGCTCAAGACGCTTTCCATCACTCCCGCACAGGACACCATCGGCGAGAGCAAGCACCGCATTCCCGGCCTCGACGCCACGAAACTGAGCAACCTCCCTGCTCGTGCGACCTTGGTCACCGACGTCGGAGAAACGCACACTTTCGACTCCGGTGGCGTGCCCATCGCGACGCCAATTCCGAAGAGCGACGAGCCAGATTTCGTCCTCCAGGAGATGATCGGGCGAGGCGGCCAAGGCGAGGTCTGGTCCGCCACGCAGTCCAGCCTCCAGCGCGAGATCGCCGTCAAGATCCACCGCAGCGGCCGCGTCGCAGATTTCCTCATCGAGGCGTACACCTCCGGCGAACTCGATCACCCCAACATCGTCCCAATTCACGAACTTGCCCGCATGTATATCGATGGCAAGGAGTGCCCGCTGCTTGCGATGAAGCTGGTAAAGGGCGCGTGCTGGCTGGACCTCATTGCCGACGACCGGGAAGTCGACGGCTTCTCGATGGAGGTGTACCTGTCCCGCCACATACAGGTGCTCCTCAGCGTTTGCCACGCCGTCGCCTATGCCCATTCAAAGGGCATCATCCATCGTGATTTGAAACCCCATCAGGTGATCGTCGGTGAATTCGGCGAGGTGTATCTCGTCGACTGGGGATTGGCGATTAGCCTGGAGCACAAGTCTACAAAAGTTTCTAACGTCGGCGTACCCAAATTCCGCACCCTCGATCTGACGTGGGGGGTATCAGGGACGCCAGCCTACATGGCGCCCGAGCAAACTTCCGAAAGCCCCGAGGGCCTCGGCATTCCGACGGACATCTACCTCCTCGGTTCCACGCTCTATCATCTGGTTGCCGGGCACCCTCCGCACAATGCCCACACAGCGGAGGCAGCCCTGTTCAAGGCGATGATGAACGAAATCGCCCCGCTGCCGGACAACTGCCCCAACGAGCTCCACGCGATTATCAACCAAGCTCTGGCGACAGAACCAAATGATCGCTACGATGACGTCGACGAGTTCCGTCGCGCATTGGAAGATTACCTCAGCGGGGCGGGGCGCCAGCGCGAGAGCCGCCGCATCCTCGCGGAAGTGCGCGATGAACTCGAAGGCTCGCAGGACGCCGTCGACTACACGCAGCTCATCGCGCTCGACCAGGCGGTCAACCGCTCGCTGCAACTTTGGCCCGACAACCTTGAGGCGGAAACAGTCCACCAAGACATTCTGTTCCAGCACGCGAAGCTCGCGCTGCGACTCAAGGACCTGCGGCTGGCGCTCTCACTCGCCTGCCAACTCGACTCCCTCGACCGACAACGCATTGTCTTCACCAAGATCGACGAGGAGCAAGAACTCCAGAAAAAGGAAACACGCCAGCGGAAGGTCTTCTTCCTTTCGAGCATGATCTTAGTCGTTCTGATTCCCATCGTGCTCTTCATCTTCTGGCTCTACACAACGCGCGTCGAGGGCGAGTCACAGCAGTTCGAGACCGACCGCCGCCTCGAAGCCAGCCGACGCCAGCTCTACATGGATCGCGCCGACCTTTTCGCGAAAGCGTGGGAACTGCGCGCGTCTGAAGAAGAACTCGCCGACGAGATGACAGGCAGGATTCCCATGCCTCAGGTCATTCTCGATGTAGAGGAAGAAGCGCTCACGCCGGACGAGGCCGAAAAGGTCGCCGCGCTCCTTGTCCGCCGCGACGGGCTGCGGTCGGAACGCAGAGAACTCGCCTCGGAGGTTCCGCTCCAGCCACCCCCTGCGCAGTTGCTACTCGGCGACGCGAACGTCGCATTCCATCAGGCCCGCGACGCAGAAGACTACCTCGCCGCGTTCGGCCTCTATCGCGACATCGCCAACCAAAAGCCGCTCATGCCGGAGCCACACACAGGCATGGGAATCTCCGCGGCGCGAGCTGGCTTTTTCACATCGGCGACGATCGAGTTGGTGGCCGCCGCCGAGCTGACCCGACGAGTGCGCGGCGAACGCCATCAGGACACCGCTCGCTCGCTTGCCCTCGCGGCGAACTCTTACCTGCTCGTCGACGATTCGGGTGAGGGGCACCGCGAGCTATACCAGCAGAGTATCGATATCTTGGAACCCCAGTGGGCCGATCTATCGCTTCGCCTTGCGGACTATTGGGGTCGACTCGGCGACATCGAAGCGCCGGTGCGTTACAGCTCGCCGACGCTGACGCTCTACCAACGGCGCTACGGCGATAGCTCGAACGAAACCGCCGAGGCGCGTCAGGCCGTCGCCCGGAACCTTCGCCTTCAGGGTCACTTCCCAGCGGCGCACCAACTCACCGAGCAAGCGCACTCCACGATTGTGAGCATCTACGGCGGGGATTCAGTCAGCGCCGCCGACTCACGCCGCGAGATGGCCGAGTCGCTCATTTCCCTTGGCCGTTACGGCGAGGCCGAGAAGTACCTGCGCGAGGCCATGGAAATCTACGAGGAGAACTTCGGGGCGCGCGACCGCTCCATCGGCGACACAAGCCGCTCCCTCGCCTCGCTCTTCCGTCATCGCGGCCAATACGAACAAGCGCTCGAATACGAAAAGACCGCCCTTGAGATCGCACTGGTCGTCTACGGCGAGGACCACCCCATGACCGCCGCCGCCTACAGCAGCTACGGCCACGCGCTCTCGGGCCTCGATCGCGTTACGGAAGCCGAAGAATACTATCGCCACGCGCTCATGATTTTCCGCGACTTGCTCGGCGAAGATCACCCGGAGACCGCGCAGAGCTACGACGATCTCGCCATGGAAGTCCTTCTCAAAGAAGGCCGCCGCCGCGAGGCCGAAATCCTTGTCCGGCGATCAGTCAATCTGCTGTACGACAGATTAGGCGCGGAGCATTTCTCGACGGCGAAAGCCTACGCGAACCTCGCGCGCACGCTCTTCATGCAGGGCCGTTTCGACGAGGCAACCGCCTGGTATCTGCTCGCGCTCGGTGTCCAGACGCAGGTCTATGGCGAGTCCCATCCGGAGCTATCGTCGCTCTACGCTGACCTCGGCGACATGGAGCAGGCGCGCCAAGAACCGGCTAAGGCGTTCCCGCTCTATCGCCGTTCTTGGGAAAACGCCGCCGACGCGGGCTCGATCATCGACCGCGGCAGGTTCGGCGCTTTCGTCGCACTGCGCGATCTCGTGTTGTCGAGTCGCCCCGGCTACACGGAATACCTGTTTATCCTCGCGGCCGATCTGGAACATCGCATCGAGCGACGTGAGAGAATGACCGACAAGGACATCCGCACCGAATACTTGCCCGTGCTCGAAGGGATCGACATCGCACTCGAAAAACTCCCGAGTACCAGCGGCGACCTCCGGCGCGCTGTAGTGGTTCGCGCCCATGCCCTCGCCGACTTTGTCAAGTTGCCCAACGATGACCGCCTGCGCATCGAATGGCTCGCCCCCGCCGCCGATCTATTGGGCCTTGATCGGGAGTGGGCCGAGCAAGCGCCACCCATCGATTTCCTCGATGGCGGACCCTACGCCGGGAACGAGTTCTTCGGCTGGCTCGACCGCGTCGGGCCTATGCCCAACTGGCGGCTAGAGTTTACCAACATCGAGTTTGACGCCGATCAGATCCCGCCGACTGGCGCGCGGTTGAAGGCAATCGTCGATGCCTACATCACTGAAAACAGAAGCCCCGCTTCAACCGAGTTAACCCGCATCACTCCATGGCTCGCGCAGTACCACAACGGGCGCGCGTATCATCTCCTCGGCGAGCACGATCTGGCGGTGAAGAGTCTCCTCTCTGCTGCAGAAGCCGCAGGTGAATCCGACCAGTTAACCAGCGAACAAAAGCGCGAGTTCCGCGCGCTCGCATGGTACAATGCCGCGCGATCACTTGCCGTGCTCGGTCAGAAGGAGCGCGCATGGAGCTATCTGGAAGAAGCCGTGCGTTCCGGCTTTGCCAATGTCCGCGAACTGCGCGAGGACGAAGCGCTTGAACCGCTTCGCCAAGACGACCTGCGATTCCAGGCCCTGTTACCCAATCCTTAGTTCAATCAACTAATCGCAATCAGCCAAACTCGCGGTGAGGAGCACGAAAGATGGAGTCCTCAAGTTGAAACGGTTGGTGAGCAAGAATCAGATCGTCGGGTATATAGCGGATTCGCTATTCATTATCGGATCGCTTTGGCTCATGATCTACTGTGTGCGCCAGACGTCCGATGGATGGGGATTGGCAGCACTCGGACTCAGTGCCGTTGCGATCAACATCTTCACCGGCGCATGGATGTCGATTCGCCTCTCCCCAATCGCGCTGAGACTCGGCGCGAATCGCGCTTTCCGCGAGGAATTGTTCCTTGCAAACGTCGACGCCAAATCCTATCTATGGAACCGATTCAAAGTCCCCATGCTCATGGCAGGCATGCCGGCAATACTGTCCCTCATTCTTTGTGCGCTTGGATTGCACCTCTCTGGCGAACTGCGGTGGAGTTATAAAGAGACTTACATGGCAATTTGTTGGATGGCGGGAATGCACATGACACCTCTTCTGGGGGCGACCCTGCTGTTTCGATTGATCGAAGACCAGTGCAAAGTTGGAAGTGATCGCCTACCTCCAATGGCTCATGCAGTAATCAATGCAATACTCGGCGCTGGACTTGGAGTGTCGCCATATCTGTTCCTATTCCTCGTGAGCCGAATGTACATATCCCCCTTGGTCGTGACGCTTCTGTTCTTTATACCTATCATTGTATACTCTGCCACCGGGCCGATGAAGAAACTCCACCGCGCGGCATGGGAGTTCTACTCGTTTGTGGATGAATAGCC
>JAUIJJ010000146.1 GCA_030431385.1 bacterium
CAACCGCATCGTGTGTGCTGTCTACTGGTTCCATCCTCTGGTTTGGATGGCATCGCGTCAGCAGCAGATCGAGCGGGAACACGCTTGTGACGATCTGGTCATCAAGACCGGCTTTCGTCCGTCCGATTACGCCGGACATCTCGTTGAAATCGCCCGCTCGTGCGTTCATTCGGGCAGGCAATTCTCTGCCGCGCTTTCAATGGCGCGCCCCTCGGACCTGGAGGTTCGCATTGTGTCTATTCTCGATAAAAACCGCAAACGCGGCTCCGTAACTGCTCGACTCGCCACATGGCTCGTCGGCGGTTCCGCAGCCGCAATTCTCGTCCTGTCGTGCTGGCACGTCGCCGTGTTCGCCGACGAAGAAGTCAAATCAGTCGGCACACCGCCGGCAATCATCGCTGCCAATGATGGCGGCTATGAAATGCCGAAGCCCGGTTGGGGCTGGTACGTCCTCGGAACGGAGGCTCACGTCGTGCAAGATTACGACACCGCCGTCTACTCGTTCCTTAGCTCTGCCGGCTACGGCTTCCGCCCCGCTCGCTCAGCCTACAACGCCGCCTGCGCCTATGCAAAGCTTGGCCAAACCGACGAAGCGATGGCGTGGCTCACAAAGGCCGTCGACCTCGGCTACGATGAGGTCAACCAAATCGCCACAGACCCGGACCTAGGCTCGATCCAGAAGAGCCAGGAGTTCTGGGACCTCATGAAGCACGCATCCAAGATCGACCGCGACGAAGTCATCCGCGCCAAGGCCGACAGAATTCCCGAAGGCGCACGCTCAATGGAAGGCGTTTCCGACGTCGACGAATGGCGTAACCTCGCTGACCGCTACGCTCCCCTCACAAAGGAGCACAGCGACAACGGAACGCTCCTCTTCCATACCGGCTACGCGATGATCGCTGCAGGCCAATACGAGGAAGCACGTCCGCTGTTCGAGCGCACGATGGAAATGGATCACTTCGCCGACAAGAGCGCCTATAATGTCGCCTGCTGCCACGCGCGGCTGGGTGAAGCCGACGATGCATTCGAATGGCTCGAGCGCGCGATCGCACTCGGACACATCAACTGGCGTGCGATGCAGGAAGACCCTGATCTGGAGAACCTGCGCACCGACGAACGATTCGAGATGATCATCGAGGAAGCCCGCGAGAAAGAGCAGGCAGATCGCTCCGCAGGGTGGGCAGAGGAAGCAGCCTACGAAGCCCGACTAGCCATCAAAGAAGCTGGCCAGGCACTTAACGATGCGATGGAAGAAGTCGAGTGGGCCACTTCGGAGGCTCACCAAGCCTACGCCGAGGCGATTGCCCACACAGCAAAGCATCGCGAGCACGTTTCGTCGGCCACGTTTGACCGTGCATTTGAGTACCACAACAGCGGTGACTACGGCAAGTCGTCGAAGCTCTTCCAAGAGTCCTATTACGCTGACTACTCGAAGGCCAACTCGGCCTACAACACCGCCTGCGCGTACAGCCGTCTCGGCCAGATGGACAAGGCCTACAAGTGGTTGATGATCGCGGCTGAGGTGGGCTTCACCGACGTGGACCACATCCTTCAGGACGACGACCTAGAGAATCTGCGCGCTGACCCTGGCTTTGTGAAAGTGCTTCGCGAAATCAGCATGATCGGCAGCGGTGACAGCGACGGACTATACAGCACCGGTCACTCGTCCAACGATCGAAACTGGTTTGGCAATTAAGACCTTCGAGAGAACTTCCTGAACCATTCAGGAGGCGCGTCCATCCCCGGGGAGCCGGCACTCCCCGGGGGCTTTGTTTTTTACCGTTTCATGTTTTCGAACTGAAGGGGAACGGAGAATTCCTGCCCCTTGAGCATCGCGATCACCGCTTGCAGGTCGTCGATCTTCTTGCCATCCACGCGCACCTGCTCGCCTTGAATCTGGGTTTTCACCTTCAGACCGCTGTCCTTAATCTTTTTGGTGATTTCTTTCGCGACTTCCTTATCAAGACCCTCGACGAGCTTGCAGTTCACGCGGATCGCACCGAGCGACGCGTCCTCCCGTTGGCCCCAATCGATGAGCTTCATCGAGAGCTTTTGGCTAATCAGCGATTCGTTGATCACGTCCTGAACGGCTTTGAACTTCATGTCGTCCGGCGCGACGACTTTGAGCGTCTTATCCTTCTTGTTCAACTCAACCTCGATGTCCGCGCCTTTGAGATCATAACGCTGCGAGATTTTTCGCGTGGCATTGTTGATCGCGTTATCAAGGGCCTGCATATCGAGTTTATTGACAATGTCAAAAGTGGCCATTTGGTCCGGCTCCTGTGTTTAGAGAAGTAAGAATTGCGCGAGAGAAATCGCGGGAATCGGTCGGTGATTGTTCTGCCGAAGAACGCCGGGGTCTAGTGTGTTTCTATCAGCCGCCTAGGCCAGGATTGGATCACGACCGGCACCGACCTCGTACAGGTGCCCCTCGCGAAGTACCGGAATCTCTGAGTCCTCGATGTTGAAATCATCGGGAAGGTGAATCAAAAGCATCTTCGCCTTAATCTCCTCCGGCAACTCCAGCAGCTTCTCGATCGGACAATGTCCACCGCCATAACCCGTCTCGTGGATGATCAGGTCTGCGTCCTCGAAAAAATTGATCAGCCCCCGATCAAACGGCGTGTCCGCGCTGTAGGCAAGCACATGTCCGTTGAAGTTCATCTTGAAACCAATGGTCGGGACAAAATGGCGAGTCTTCCTGGGTTCGAGCGTCAGCCCATCGATGCCCAAATCCGTTCGAACTCCGGCGTGTAAGTCCTTCACCTCGAAGTAGGTATCTAGCGTCGCCAGCGGGCCACTGCCATCCTCACCCTCCCGAACACTCCCCATCGCCGCGTAGAGCCGCTGGAACCAAAGCGGCGCGCGGAGCTCCTTCAGCAGGTAGAGATTCGGCTTCGGCGCATTGCTCTGGAACATCCTCCAGAACGCGAACTCCTCCACCCCATTGCAATGATCGCCATGGAGATGAGTGAGGAACAGGTTGTCGATGTGCTGGAGATCGATGTCGAAGCCCGAATTACGACCAGCGGCCCACATCACCCGGCGCAACGGCGCAGGGGCGTCGATGAGTGTCGTCTTCCCACCGCAAACCATGAGGAAACTGGAATGGTAAAAGCGTCTGGTGAAGGCATATCCCACCCCGAGGGGAAGGATGTATAGCTTCGCTGGGTCTAGCTCATCAAGCGTGCGCAGCCCGTCTGTCATGGGGCGTGACTCCTAAAACGCGTATGAGCAGACCATCGCCTTCGCGAAATGGCAGGGCAAGGAAAGTCAGTTTGGAATCGATCGAGGAATACCCCAATTGTACCGCCATTCCACAGCCTCCCTCAATCTCCACCCTTCTGCTCTAACTGCTTGCGGCGTGTGATTGGGTTTGCTTTACTGTGCTTCGAACTAAAAGGCGATTGGACCCCATGCAATCGAACTGGACTTCTGATTTTTTACGGGAAACTTTCCTCAATTCGGATCGAGGGAACAGCATTAGCCATTGGGCAGGGAAGCTCATAGAGGCGCTTCGAGAAGCGAAGCCGGATCACGAGTTGCACGTGTTTGGCGTTAGCCGAATTCCTCGGACCCCCAACTTTCTGCTCGGCTCGTCGTCTGAGGCGTACGTCTCTGACGGCCCGCTCGTCGTGAACGTCACCCCCAAGACCGCCGAGCTGTTTCTCGCGCCGACCAAGCCTGGGGTGAGGATGCTCTCCGAAGAGCTCCCGATGCTGGTCCGCTACGACCTCGATCATTCGGACCGGCGGATCGATCTCTCGTTCTACGAGGCGATCTGCTTCGATGCTGAGCACTCCTCGATCATCCTCGGCCTGACTCTCTCTGAGATTTCCGTCGGCGAGTTTCTGACGTCCGACGAGCTCGCCGACTTGCTGCCCATTGTGCGATCGCTGGCGGTACCGTTGCTCGAGAATGAGCAGCTGCGAAGCAAGGCCGCGCGCATGGAAGACGACATGCAGGCGATGACCACGGTGATGAGGGAAAGCAACCCCGAGCTGAGCAAGCTCTCGAGCGTGAGTTTCCTCCCCCAGTCGTCGAGCGAATCCAGCCACGGCCCCTGGGACGCGGAGTTTCTCCAGTATTGCATGAGCGAGCTGAAACGAACGCTCGACAATGTCGTCCGCATTAACGGCCAACAATTGGAGATGAGCCGGACCAGCCTCGGCAGTCCCCAGCTCCACCAGATGGCGGTCCGCGTTTCGAACGCCACGGAATCCCACCAGACGATCATGAAGAATGTGATGTCGCTGGCGGCGCTCTCCGGCCGGGACGTTAAACCCCGCCAGGGCGCGTTCCCGATGCAGTCGCTCATTCAGGAGCTCTACGGCGTTGCAGTGAGCGTCGCTGAACCGTTCGACACGCGAGTCGAGTTGGACGAACGCACCCGAAACATTTACGTCAACGGCGATCAGGCAACGCTGCTGGGAATGCTCGAGCGGCTGATTCGCAACTGCGCCGAAAATGCACGTGGTGGCACCATCTGGATCAAGTCTGAAGACTCGGCAGATATCGCCCCGGAGGGAATGGTCCTGCTTGAGATTCGTGACGACGGCAAAGTGAACGAGGAAGTCCCGGCATACAAACTGATGGATCGAGTATCGCTCCACCACCTCGATCACCCCCGACTTCGAAACGGGGGCGGCGTGTTGTATCAGCTGCTCGACCTCTTTCTCGCAAAAAGTGGCGGAAAATTTGCACTTCGCTACGGAGTAAATGGCGAGATGTGCGTACAACTCATGCTCCCCCTCGTGAGCAGGTCGGAGTTGGAACGCATCAAAGCAGGTGAGATCGGATGAAAACCGCAATGCGCGGACTAGTTCTCCTAATACTAGCGATGATTCTGGCGCAGGGTTGTGCCAAAAGTAAGGGCATGCACGCCCATCTCATGATGCTGCCCGGTGAGGAACGCGTCGCGACAGTAATCGGGCAATCAATGCTCGAATCGTTGCTTGAAAGCGATACGCTTTCCAACATTCCCGGCGAGGTCATGGTCATCGTTCCCCCGCTCACCAACGACACCCACGCGGAATTCGACGGCGACGCGTTCACCACAATACTCATCCGCAGGATCAATGATTCGGGTCAGAACAAGATTCAGGCGACCCCGGTCGGCATGGGGGTCGAGTCGGCGGATGCGCGCTACGTCCTCGCGGGAGTGCTCAAAAAACCCGCCATGGCGCCGACTGCGGAACGGGCAGACTTTCTCGTTTGCCAGTTCTCCCTCATGGATGCCGACAACTTCTCAGTAACCCCATGGCAGGCCGCTTGGGTCGTGCCGCTGATTCCTGCGGAATAAATGGGAACCTTTCACATAAGCGAATTGTCAAACTAACCGGCCCGATACGGCAGGAGGAATCAATCGATGGTGCTTAAGACAACCCTGATGGCAGCAATGTGCGTGATCCTTGGAGTGCTCCCGGGATGCGGCAAGAAGTACGACATCCGCGACGTAGACCCAACGCGCCCCGGCGAAGTCCGCTCTCTTGGTCCCGAGAGCCAAGACGTCATCGGTGTCTCCGATACAATGCTGCGCTCGATTCTCGACAGCCCCGTGGTGCGGAACCTCGGCCACCCGCCGACGATCGTGATGCTGCCGATGGAAAACAACACGCGCTACGCCTTCAACCAGGAGGTCTTCACCTCGAAGCTCAAGAGCGCCCTCAACCAAAAGGCAACCGGCCAGATGTACTTCGTCGCGCGCGATACATGGGACGATGTGATCAAGGAACGCGACATGAAGCGCGAGGGAACTGTCGACTACGATCCCGAGCGTCGCGTGCAGGCTCCGGCAGGCGCGGATTTCTTCCTCAAGGGTCGCGCTGATGGGTTGGGTAACGTCAGCAAGAAGGGCCAATCGGACTATATAGTCTACACGTTTAAACTCATCGATACCGAAACCATGGTGGAATTGTGGGAAGACGTTTACGAGGTTAAGAAGGAAGGCCGCGACGACGTCGTCTATCGCTGATAGGCTCCATTCAGACCGCGAGGCGGTGTAGCGGTGCGGCATACTCAAATCTTTAGAACCACCAAAACGGCCCTGCTACTGATGGTCTTATTGTCAGTTGGTGGATGTGCGTCACGCTATCAAAAGGGGCTTCCTCCGGGGATGGCGAACCGCACAGTCACGCCCCCGCTGGTACCCTACATGACCAAGCTGGAAGCCGAAGGCGAACGCAATTGGGTGCTGAACCTCGACGAACTCTCGGTCGCAGCGATGCGCGCTCGCAGCTCGGAAATCGCCGAACGTGCGCTCGACGAAGCGACCCTGCTTATCAATCAAATCTTCGGCAGCGGCCCCGACACCCGCGCCGCTCGCAGCATCTTCTTTTCGGAGAACGCAAAGATCTTCAAGGGCGACCCCTACGAAAGATCGATGGCGTTCTTCTACCGCGGGGTGCTCTACATGCAGGAAGGCGACTGGCAAAATGCGCGGGCGATGTTTCGCAGCGCCGTACTCCAGGACGCCTTCGCCGAGGAAGAGCAGAACCGCGCCGACTGGGTCATCTTCGACTACCTGATCGCCGTGTGTGAGGCACAGCTCGGCCGCGACTTTTACGCCGAGCAATCGTACCAGCGAGCGATGGAACAATACGACGCCATGGTGAACAACTACCGAGAGTTTGCCGGTCAGCGATTACCCACCGATGCCGCGCGACCGCCGCTCCCCCGCCGCGAGGACAACCTACTCGTGATCGTCCAAAGCGGGGCCGGTCCGCAGAAGATTCACGCCGGATTGTATGGTGAGTTTGCCGCATTCGAGAGACGTAGCAGCAACATCGCCGCGCCAGCAGTCCGCGTCGGCGACGAACCGGTCCCCGCCACCATGACCGATTCGGTTTACTATCAATCCGCGACGCGAGGTGGTCGCGAATTCGACCGCATTCAGGGTCGAAAGGTCATTTTCAAAAGCGTCACCGGCGCAATCGGCGAGGTGGGAGTTTATACTGGCGCGATTGTCCTCGCTCACTCGGATCACCATGAAGAGGCCATGGCCGGGGCGATGATCATGGCCGCCGGGCTACTCGTCACGGTGGTTTCCGGATTGGCTCGCCCGGATGCGGATATTCGCCACTGGAGAAGCCTCCCCGACGCGCTCGGCGTCGCCGTCGGAAGCAGCGCTGCGGGCGCTCGGCGCGTCAGCGTACGCCTCAACGGAACTACCACTTCTGCCACGGTCGACCTGCCCCCATCGGGTCACGGCATGGCGGTCGTGCTCGCATTCGATGGACCAGACCCCATGCTGCTCTTGCCGCAGGGAAACGAACCTTTGGAGGTAACAGAATGAGAATCAAGAATCTGAGTTACACCGCGCTAGCCATCGCGCTCGCATTTACCGTGACCGCGTGCAGTCGGTCGCGCGGGCCAGACGTCCCCATCGCCGATGCCAAGGCAGTCGCCCGCACGCAGTCCCCCGTCGTCCTCTTCGACAAGACGCTAAAGGGAAAGATCGCCGCAGATCAGGTGGAACAGTATCGGCTCGCCGACGGACGAATGAGCATCAGCGCGAACCTACGTAACCGCACGAAGAAGGCCCTCACCGTGCAGACCCGCACGGTCTTCAAAGACGCCGGTGGTTTTGCCATTGATGATGAAACGTCGTGGCAGAATCTGTTCCTGTCGCCGCAACAGTACTCAACGGTTCGCGCCGCATCGATGACAGGCGCCGCCGAAATGGCAACCGTCGAGGTTCGCTATCCCAAGTCCAAGCAGGGCGAGTCGAAGGACTGATCAACCCAACTTGTCGCCAGGCTTCACCGAGGGCCGGTCGTCGGGAGAGATCAAGATGACCGGTCCGCTCCCACCCTCAGAGTACACTCCGAGGGTGAGCACCTCGCTCTTGAATCCTGCGATTCGTCGAGGCGGAAAGTTCACGACTCCCATGACCAGTCGTCCGATCAGCGCATCGGGCGTATAGGCGTCGCAGATTTGGGCGCTGGAGTTCTTGTGTCCGATCTCCGCCCCGAAATCGATCACGAGCCGATACGCCGGTTTGCGCGCGCCTTCCAGCGGGGCCGCCTGCAACACCCTTCCGGCGCGAATGTCGAGCTTGAGAAAGTCGTCGAAGGTCGCGGCCGCCTGCCGATCAGAACTCAACGCTGTTAGCCGCCCGTGGGAATGGAATCACGTCGCGGATGTTTCCCATGCCGGTGGCGAATTGGATTAGGCGCTCGAAACCCAAACCGAAGCCAGCATGCGGCACAGAACCGTAGCGCCTCGTATCGAGATACCACGAGTAATCCGCCGGGTCGAGATCGCACTCCCTCATGCGTGCCTCGAGCACATCGAGCCGCTCCTCGCGCTGGCTGCCGCCGATGATCTCGCCGATGCGCGGCACGAGAATATCCATCGCAGCCACCGTCTTTCCGTCATCGTTCATCCGCATGTAAAACGCTTTGATGTCCTTCGGATAGTCGCGGAGGATCACCGGCTTTTTGTAGCGAACTTCCGTGAGCCAACGCTCGTGCTCGCTCTGAAGGTCCAGCCCCCATTCCACAGGATACTCGAACTTGGCGTTAGAGTTTTTCAACTCTTCGACGGCCTCGGTATAGGTGAGGCGCACGAATTCGCTGTCGAGTACGTGCTGAAGTGATTCCTTCAGCCCCTTCTCGACCCACTTGTCAAAGAATTCCATGTCCTCGGCGCAGTCGCGAAACAGCACGGTGATAAGTTCCTTAATGAACTCCTCGGCGAGGTCCATGTCACCTTTGATATCGCAGAACGCCATCTCCGGTTCGATCATCCAAAACTCGGCGAGGTGGCG
>JAUIJJ010000147.1 GCA_030431385.1 bacterium
ATGTGGGATCATTCCACTTCGTGGGGCAAGGGGACTGGATACAAAGAAGCGGCGGTGTCGCCACCGCCGCTTCTTGAAGTGTGCTATCTGCTTGCGCGTTCGCGCCGTTCGCGTTCGAGACGCCTGCGCTCTCTAGGGCCGAGCTCTGGCGGCTCCACATAATCCGGGTTAAACCATGCATCCATCGATTTGATGGCGTCCTTGCGGAAGTCCTGCACGTAGGCGCGGCGCTTGTTCATCAGGAACCCGCGCTCGAGATCGCTGAGCGAGCCGAGGAACTCTTCGCGGCCGGGTTCATCAACATTGAGAACCTGAATCAGGAAAACGCTGTTTTCCATCCCCTCCTGACCGTTTTCGAGGATCAGCAGGTCACCAGCTTCGACCTTTGCAAGCTCATCGTTCACGTCGCGCAGCTGACTAAACGGCGCAGGGACGGCGCTGCGCTTCACGGCGGTCAGTGTCTCCGCTGTCAGCTCGTTTGCGAGGCCAACGGTTGTGACGTTGTCCGAATCCGAAACCATCGCCTTGAAGCGCTCGGCCTCTTCCTTGGCGAAGGCGAGCGCCTTGTCGCGGCGGACCTTTGCCTCAATTCGCGAGCGAAGCGGGACGTCCATGTCCTTCACGCCAGCGGGGATCTCTTCGTCGATTTCGATGATCGCGACCGTGTTGTCTGTCGCCGTCAGCGCGTCGGTCATGATGCCCGGCACAAGCCCACTGATTCGGGCTCCGGCGGTGTCTCTGAAGAAACCAACGCTGGGGATGCCCGTCGTGGAAACCGGAGTCGGGGAAGTGAGGATCACATCAGCGCCAACTGCGGCGGCGATGTCCTCAAGCGTCGTATGCTGCTCGCGGGCCGTCGTGAGAAGAACCCGGTTCGCTTCAACCTTCTTGTTACGTTCGTCAGCGACTCTGCTTGCGGCTTCGCTACGGAGGCGCTGCTGGAGAACCGGGCGAGCTTCCTCGAAGGGAACCTTGCCGGGCGCGACCGCTTCTTCGATTCGCGAAACGACAAAGCCCTGAGGCGTGGCGATGACCGCCGAGACGTCGCCTTCGTTTCCGGCGCGAACCCAATCCATGTATTCCGCACCCCAGATATCTGACTCGAAGCCGCTCACCATCTCAGGAAGCAGGCCGCCGCGAAGGCTCGGGGTTGTGAACTGATTTACAAACTCAACGTTGCGAATGTCGCCAGTCATCTCGTCGGCGACTGTTGCGAAATCCTCGCCGGACTGAATGCGGCTGAGGGCGCGCTCTGCTTCGGCGCGGGCAGCGGCCAGATCAGCCTCGGGGGCAGTCGGGACCACCGGGATCAGGACGTGGCGCAGGCTGATTCCGCCTTCTGTGCTGAGCTCGGCATCATCGTCGCCGAGATTCTCCCATGCCTCGAAAATCTCATCCTCGGTCGGCTGCGGGGTGCGCTCGAAAGGTACCTTCAACGCAACGGCGCGGTAGCTACGGCGCTCGGGAAGCATCACGAGCGGGTCCTCAGCATCGATCATCTCGTTGTAGGCGGTCCTGATCTCTTCTTCAGAGACGTCGAAGTCGCCAGTGGCTTCCACGGGAATTCGCGCGTAAGCGATGTCGAGTGATTCGTTCTGAAGAAGATACTCGTTCCAAAGCTCCAGCAGGGAAGGGCGAGCGATCCGACTGACTGATTGCTCGAGAATATTCGCCTTCAGCTCAGACTTCCGCATCTGCACATACTGGTGTTCCGTGATGCCTGCGGAACGGAGATAGCTCCGCAACATTTCATCAGTTGTTCCGCTGGAACGCAGAATCTCGGCGACCTGCTCGTTGGAGACGCGAATCTGCTGCTTGTCCGCGCGTTCTTCGAGAGCGATTTCACTGACTGCGAACTCGGCGATTTCTTTCGGCGTGAGAGAACCGGCGATCATCCCCTGAGACAAGCCCTGGTAGCCGATCTGACCGGCGACTTGCAGGTAGTGGTTGGTCGCCTCTTGCTGCATGCGCTGCAAGTCGTTGCGGTCAAGCTCCACCGTCCCGGAGTCAGTTTCAACTTTGACCAGAGGGCCGGAGACGATGTTCTGGTCCGCACCGCCACTTGCGCCGAAACCATAGAACAGCACGAAGGATGGAATTGTGATAATCAGGATGATCCACATACCGGACTTCATGAAGCGCGGATCACGAATTTGCTGAAGCATAATGAACGAAAATCCTCAAAGATTCGGCGTGATGATTATTGGGACAATAACCCACTTCTCCGGAGCATTGACCCGGAGGCGAGCCACGAAACAAGCACCATCCCCCCCGGCGTGGTCAATGATGAATCAAGGGTTTGCCGCTATTCTTTCCCGCCGGCAGGAAAGCGAATTTAGTTGATCCGGTTGGTCGGAGGCCACGAAGGATTTGTCAAATCCTCCCAATGGCAGGTTATCCATGAAACCGACGCTCCTCCTCTTCGCTCTGATCTCGATTACTCTGACCGCCGGTTGCGGTAGTAAATCCGGCCGCTACATGGAGCCGCAGGACCTTGAAGCGGTCCTCCTCGGCGAAGACACCATCGCGCGCTATGAATCTTACCTCGACTCCTCGATTCCCGACACCAAGGGCTCCGAACGGCTTCTCCTGGAAGATCGCCGCAACCTCTTCACTTGGAGAAAAACCGTCGCCGTGCCCCAGCCTGACGGTACTTGGCAATACCGGCTGACCGAAGGCAGCTCGATCCTGCTCTCCCCTCTCTGGCGAGATGAGACCGTATCAGTTTACGATGCGCAGGGCCGACAGAGGACGCGCCACCACGATGTGGATGTGCTGTTCTGGATTCTGTACAATCACTCCGGCACCCACTTCACGCAGGAAAACGGCATGGAGCAGAGCTACAATGATGGAGGCTTCTTGCTCAATCTGATCGCCTACAACAACGAGAACTCAGACCACGAGCTGCGGCTGTTCTGGCTCTTCCCGATCAAGAAGAAGCTGGCCTATTGATCCTCCGCAGGGGCTTGCTCTGCTAGAAACTCTTCGCGACTGGCCCGGTACCGGCGGCGCTCTTCGAGCGTATTGTTAAGCATCTTCAGATCATAGTCGTCGGCCTGGGTGCGCGGGCGGATGTTGAAGGGCGTCTCGTATTCTCCGTCGATTCCGATGCCCCGCTCAGACGGTAGATCCAAGTCCGGGTATTCGTGAGTGTAGGTCCAGATTCCGTCGTCCCCCGGCTCGCGGGCAGGGATGTTTGCGCTGTAGTTCCCCTTGTCACGAGGGGGGATTTCATATCGATCAGCACCTCCGAGATCAAAGAAAAACCCGACATTCGGCTGAACCTCGCGCATCGTACCCCATTGGCGCTGCTTGCCCGCGCCGAGGCCAACGCCCTTTGCTCGAATGTTGTAGCGATCATCGCCTGATTCGTCGACGAAGAGAGCCGTACTGTTTTGATTAGCCGCACCAATCGCTAACCCCTCCGCTTCGTAGTTATCATTACCGCCCTCGTCGTACAAGAACGCGCCACTGAAATCGTGAGCTGTACCGATGGAGGTTGCGAGTTGCACAAAGTACACGTCGTCTTCGCCACCTCGATCGAGCAGCCCGCCAAAGGCACTGTGGGCAGCAGCGCCCTGTGCGTACCAGACACCGCGATACTCGTCGGCACCATCGCCATCGATAAGCAACCCCACGCTCTCCAGATAACCGCTCCCCTGACAGAACACGCTACCTGTATATTTGTCATCCCCTGAAGAGTCCATCAACACCGCGACGCCACCTGCTAATGAGCGACCGTCGATCATACTCGCGCGGAACCCAGCTGCGGTCCCCTGCCCCATGGAAGCGTTGTGCGCGGCGGATTGCGCAGAGGGTCGTATGAGCGGCTCGTTACTGAGGAGGTACTCGTCATTGCCCCCGTCATCAAAGAGAACCGCAGACCCCATCGACTCGGCCGAAGCTTGAGAATAGACGATCGACGTGTACTTGTCATCACCTTCAAGATCGACCAGAAGGGAGCTTCCAACGATGGCGTAGGCTTGCGAATACGCGCCCGATTCGTACCGATCATCGCCGAGGCGGTCGACAACGAGCGATGCGCCAAAGACCGAAGCGCCGGTGTTGAGCAGGTCCCCGCGATAGACGTCATCGCCCGACTCGTCTACGAGGACACCGTAGCCAAGAACGCCAACACCGAAACCGGGGAACTCGCCCGATTCATAAGTGTCGTCGCCTTGCGAATCCATCACGAGCGAGATGTTTTGATCGGCTGAGTATCCGGTAATCGTCCAAAGGTCGTCGCCAGCGGTATCGACTGCAAGCAAGGGCGCATCGGTGAGGATGTATTCATCGCTTTGATCCAGCGTGTTGATCATGATCAAACCGAGAGGTGTCTCGAGGGACCAGTGGACCTGCGCGACCTCGTCAGCCGTGCTCAGATAGTCGTTAAAGTCCTCGTAGGCGATGATGAGATCAAACATGCCTGCGAAGAGCGCCTCCAACTCGACGTCTTCGGCCGCGAGCCGCCAGTCTGGTAGATCGAACCCCGGCGACTTGTTGCTGAGGACCTGCTCCATGAGCTGCCACTCGTCGAGCCCTTCGGGCATGTTGCGGAGTGCTCGCTGTCGAAACTGTTCCGCCGATGAGATCGCGCAAATGACTCTGGCGACCTCGAAACGAAGCGGTTCGGGGAGTTCGTCCGTAGGCGGCAGTGTCGGCCGGAAATCGGGATCGCCGGACGCATCGGCCAGTTTTTCCAACGCGAATGCCAAAGGATCGCTGCTGCGAACCAACTCGGCATCCAAGGCGGCGAGTGGATTCCCGAAGTAGCCTCTCACGATGTCCGCTCCGATGAGCGAGGAAGTGTAGAGCATCATCCGGTGCACCGAATCCGACCGCTGGCGAAACTGGCTCTCCCAAACGCCGACACGATATGGTGCACCGAGCGGCTGGGAAATGAGCCTGCGGAAGAACGGCGAGTGCCTTGCCGCGCCGCGCGACGAGAGTATTCGGAACGGGTCGGGTGCGAAGTCGTTCGCGCCAAGCTCCAGCTTCTCCAATGCGAGCTCCAGAACGGTTTGGTCGCTGGCTTCGGCCTCAGGTTCGCACTGCCCCAATCCGTATCCTAGCGTACCAAGCACGAGTAGAAACGCGACTCGGAGAAAGCGTCTTGCCTTGCCTCTCCGGGAAAGAAACAATCCTTTTGTCTGCATTGGTTATCCTGTGTGTATCATGTGATGTTTAGTCAAGGCGTGCGTGAACCGTTGAAGGCCACCAAACTTACCGCGATTACGTTTATCGCCCTCACAATTGTCTCCATTCTGATTGGAGCAATCGGTGGGGCAATTCTACTTAACAGGGTTCGCCAATCCTACCACGATTTAGAGATCGAGACTAATCAGCGTCAGGGTGATCGAGTGGCGATGCTCTTCGAGTATCTTGCCAACGATGGCATGGGCGAGAAGGAAATCCTCAGCCTGTTCCAGAAGACCATCGCCTCCACCAGCGGCACCATGAACAGGTTCATCTGCATTATCTCCGACGAAGGCGAGGTCCTCTGTCACCCGAGCGATGCCGCCCTCGGCAATTCAGCCAAGAACATGGTCCTCAATCCGCTGGGGACGAAGAAGCGGACGGACTATTCTTCGTGGGTACGAAGCGAGTACGACGAGGCGTACCTCCTCTCCGCCGACGGCAAACCTTACGACCTGATTCACCGCGTACCCGTTCAGAACTTTTCTTGGCAAATCCTCGTCCATACCCGGCTAAATGCCATCGAAGGCCAAGTCCACCAAATCCAACGAACGATCATCATGGGTCTGGTCCCGATGCTTGCGGCCTTCGTGCTCGTCGGGACTTTCGTCGCGCGAATCATTGGGAGGCGCTATGAAGCCGCCATTGAAGAGTCCAATCGGGAACTGGAAGCCCATGTAACCGACCGAACCCGGGAGCTTAGCCGGACGGTGGAAGAGCTCCAGCAGACCCGCAGCGCGCTCGTGCTCAACGAAAAGATGGCGCTACTGGGGCAGCTCGTTGCTGGCATCGCTCACGAGATCAACAATCCGCTCGGCGCGATTTCGATCCATGCGCAAACGCTTGAAGAAGATCTCAAAGACGAGGAAGATCAGGCAGCAGTGCGCACCATTAATCAAAGCGCACAACGCTGTAGCCACCTCGTGACGAACCTGCTGGCATTCGCTCGCAACTCGCCCCCCCGCCGCGAAGGTCACACGACCAACGAAATCATCAACACAGCGCTGGCGTTCTGCGCGGCCGACCTCCGGCAACACAGCATCTCTCTTCGAAAGAACCTCACCGACTCCAACCCAGTTTTGGAAGTCGACAGAATACAAATCGAGCAAGTGATTCTGAACCTCGTCACGAATGCCGCTCAAGCTCTCTCCGCGAGAGACGGCGAGCGCGTCGTTTCTGTAAGCTCGGAAACTGATGAATCTCACGTCGTCGTAACGGTCGAGGACAACGGCCCGGGGCTAAGCCAAGACATCGAAGAAAGCATCTTCGAACCCTTCCACACGACGAAGGAGGAGGGATCGGGCACCGGCTTGGGTCTATCGCTCTGCCGACGGTTCATCGAGCACCACGGCGGGTCGATCTCCTACGAGGCATCAGACCTCGGCGGGGCGAAGTTTCAGTTCAACTTGCCCAAAGAGAACGCCAACGGCGGAAACGGTCACGCGGACGCGCTCTTCGGCGAAGAGCGCATCGAGAAAGGCTAAGCGCCACTCCTGATCGCGCTCATGAAGCCGCGCAGTATCTCGGGATCCAAGTCGCCGTTCGTTCTCACACCACTGCAGAGGTCCACGCCAAACGGCTCCACTGCAGCAATCGCCTCGGCCACGTTCTTTGCATTCAACCCGCCGGCAAGATACACCGGCTTGCTGGCTCGGCGACAGATCTTGCGACTCAGCTTCCAATCATGAACGCGCCCCGTCCCTCCCAGCTCCTTCACGGCGGCATCGGGTCTGCCGGAGTCGAGAAGCAGCGCATCAACGTGCTCCTGAACGGCTAGGGCCTGTTCGATGGAAGCCTCATTGGCGACGTGGATGACCTGCACAAGACGGACCGACGGGAGCCGCTCGCGCAGCGCGGCGAAGGCAGCGGTTGGCAACTCATCGCACAATTGAATGGTATCAGTACGACAGCGCGAGTGCTGGTCTGCGATCTGATCGGGATCCGTGAGAGGTGTCAGGAGGAAGCGCGAGACTCCGGGCGGAGTCGAATCGGCGATTTCGCCAATGAGAGTTTCCGGAATCGGACCAGGGCCACTTGGCATCGCAGCAACAAGCCCAAGCGCATCGGCACCGGCATTGATCGCCATGTTCGCCTCATCAATGCTCCGAATGCAGCAGACTTTGATGCGCGTGCGATGGCTCACTTTTCGTCCGCTGGTTGCGCTTCAGTTCTCTTCGCGACTTGAAACGCCATGGCCTGACCGCCACCCTCGAGCGGAACGTCGCTGACGTTCCACTGTCGCCTCACCGGCTCCGCCTGCATCTGCCAGTTGCTCACCGGCTTGATGAAATGCGCAACGACCGCCGGGTTGAACTGGAGGTGGCGCTTTTTCTCGTCCTGATGTTGCTGCATGGTCATCCAAGCCTGGGGCTTGCCGTCGACAAGCCACACCGCCCATACTGGGTCGAAGGTCTCGCCAGATGGCATCGCGAGCACCGTGCGCCAATTGCCAGCCGGATTGCGCAAGAACGCGCGAAAGTACCGGTCCTTGCGCATCTCCTCCACGTTCTCGGGGTCGATGGTCAGATATGCGTAGTCATTCTTCGGGTCGAAGTCTTCCTGCTCAAGAACGGCGACCGCCTTCTCGATATCGACAGTGCGCCTCTGGATGAGGAAAACACGTGTGAGCTTGTCGACCGATGCCGCGCCGCGAGGAGTCGCCACGAGCATCTCACGGTTCTCGTCGAGAAGCTGCTCTGCCACAGCAAACTGCTTGTCGTGAATGTAACACTCTACCAAAATCGGAACCAGTCGAGCAGACTGCGACTCGTCGAGTTGTATGACTTTCGTGAGGGGGTTGATGGCCTCGGCATGTCGCCCCAAGCCGTAATACGTCAAACCCAGCATGAGCGTCGCCTCGAGGTGGTCGGGCTCCGCCGCGAGAATCTCTTCCGCCAGGATGATCGTCTCGTTTCCGTGCTCCGGACCCATCGCATAGAGGCGCATCGCCTCCGCCATCTTGGCGTCGATGGGAGAGACCTCAGCAGACTCGGCGACTGGTGCCTCCGCTTCCTGCGCTCGGACTCCCGCCGCCAACAGAATTGAAAATACAATAGTTAAAACGTTTAGCCTCATGTAAATCCTCGCTAACTGTTTGCCCGTGGCGCGTGGCGACGGGAACTCTGGTGATTAGGACTGCCCGAGGGAAAGAAGAGTTTTGTCCGATTCCGACCAATCGGACCAGCACAGTCGATGGATTCCCTTGCCCGGCATCTCTCCCGGAGCGAGGTTTGGAACGTCTTGAAAACCGCAGGGAGCACTCTCAATGAAACTCGCAGACCGCCGTTCGCTGATCGATTCGTCGGGAATTCGTAAGGTCTTTGAACTCGCGTCGAAGATGAAGGACCCGATCAACCTCTCCATCGGACTCCCCGACTACGACGTCCCGGAGGCAGTCAAGGAATCGGCCATCGAAGCGATCAGAAGCGGCAAGAATCGCTACACGCTGACGGCCGGCACTCCGGAACTGCGCGAAGCGATCCGGGTCGATTTCTCGATGGACACATCGGTCGATGTGGACAGCATGGTGCGACAGCTCGAAGCCTCGGTCCTGACCGCGATCTC
>JAUIJJ010000148.1 GCA_030431385.1 bacterium
TTCCAGAGTAAACGATTATCTGGTTTGAAACGCCCCCTTATCTGGAGCGCCGTTTCCTACTTTGCACTCGTTCCTGTTCTGTTCGTAATACTTGCCGTAAGAACACCTCCCGTTACTGACGAGTTCTTACTTGAAAACCTGCCGCGGGAAAACCGTTCGCTTTATAGTGGATGGTACGAATACGGTTTTTACGCGATGATGAAGGGTCGCACAGAGGAAGCTGTCGCTTCCTACGAGCGTGCCGCCGCTCTCCGCCCGGATTTCCCCAACAGTTACCGCTATCTGGCGACTATCTACCTCTACGAGATCGGTGATCCTGAAACCGCGTTGGAATATAGTGGCAAGGCGTTGGACCTCAACCCGGGTTATGCTACTGCTTTACAAATTGAGCATCAGGCGATCGAACATCTGCTTGCAAGTGATCCCCGCAGGGTGGACCTTCTCTTGCGTCTAGCCGATCGCTTCGATGCAGCAGGCCTCGTCGAAGAGGCGGGTACGATTAGGTCGCGCATCAGCAATCAATCTCCAACGGAGTAAACCCCAATGACAGATCGTGAGACAACCGACGACGTTTGCGACAATGAATTCGAGGACTTCGACTCTAGCTTTCGGTTTACACTTCAGGGGGCATTCGACGCCGCGAGCGACCTTCGTCGGCGTTCGGAAGATATTGTGCTAAAGACCCTGCCGAAGGACGTTTCCCACCACTTGATCAATTCCCAACGGGAAGCCGTTCTTGCAGTCATGCGACTAGGCGAGCGGGCCATCGAGCGTCTCAACGAACGCGCGGCACGCGCCGAAGAACTGCACGACGTTGACGATCAACCAAAAGTGACTTCCGACTAGGGGCGCGCTCGCACGCGCTGCGTCATCTCTTCAATCCCTGCCGCACGCAGCAAATCCATCACGTCGACGCTCTGCTGCACAAACGACTCGGCGTCGG
Organism: bacterium; assembly: GCA_030431385.1. Taxonomy (GTDB): domain Bacteria; phylum Sumerlaeota; class Sumerlaeia; order SLMS01; family SLMS01; genus JAUIJJ01. The sequence goes on from JAUIJJ010000148.1 coordinate 944, forward strand.
CGCTGAGCACGACGCGCTTCACGTCATCCTCTTCCACCATGCGCTCGATTTCCGTACGCAGTTCGTCCTTGGCGACGGGCTTGCCGTTGAGCATGAGGCTGCCGTCTCGCGAAACCAGAATCTCGGGGATCTGATCTTGGAGTTCCTGCGGCGCGGCTTCGCTTGTTTGAGGGAGTATCAAATCAAAGAAGCTTTCATCGCTCCGAATCGTCGTCGCGAGAATGAAGAAAAAGATCAGGTTGAAAATCACGTCGAGAAGCGGCGTGAGGTTCAGTCCTTCGTCTTCGGCGAAGGTCGAGTAGCGCTTGCCGCGCCGTCGCCTCGCCATCAGTCAACGCCCCTCGGCAAGATGACGGCAGAGCGGCTCGCGGCGATCTGCCTGTCCAACATCGCATGGAGCGCGATCGCCGATTCCCTCGGCAGCACCATTTGTTCGTAGTAGGAAATGCGGCGTTGCACGAGATAGAGCGCGATGTACGCCGGAATCGCGATGCTCAGACCCCAGGCCGTCGTGATAAGGGCGACGTTAATGCCCGCGGAGAGCTGCTGGATGTCCGGGTTTTGCGAAGTCGTGAAATCGCCGAATGTCTGAATCATGCCGAACACCGTGCCCAGTAGCCCGAGCAACGGCGTGATGCGGTAGATCACGCCCAACTGGCTGTTCTGTTCGAGCAGGGCATCGCACTCGTTCTCGATTTCCTCCCGCAGCACATCTGCGGCGTCCGCGTCGGGCTTGAATTCGAGATGGGCAGCCACGTTGCTGATGATCTCGGCGAGGCTGTGGTCGTGTCCTTTAAGCCTCTCGCGAACGACTTCGGGACCGTTGGTCTGACGTAGGTTCCAGAGCTGTCCGGCGAAACCCTTTGGCGCGATGCGCCCGGATCGCAGATTCAGGAAGCACTGGATCACAAAGGCGATCATCAGCACGAGGCAGGGGATCAGGAAGATCATCATCACCCCACCGGCGATGACGTAGCGTTCGAGTGCAGTTTGGATGATGAGCATACGTTCGGTTCCTCGCGCAGAAGCGGTGAGAAGGCCACCACCGGGGGGCTGGGGCGTCAAGGGGAGGGCAAGTCTTCGCCCACCGCCCACAAGCAAACTCCCCCGGCGCGTCGGCACCGGGGGAGGTTTGGTTCAATGGTGATGGCGCTACGGGCGAAGGCTTACTTCGCGCCGTGCGTGATCGACTGGATCTCGATCAGCTGATCGCCGAAAGTCACTGCAGTCGTGTTGGAGGAGAAGTACTTCGTCCAAATATCCGACGAAGGAAGCATGTCCGGCGTGAAGCCGAACTCGTCGTCGGTCGGGATGCTTTCCAGAGCCATGCGTAGGGCTTCGAGGCCTTGCGCGGAAGCTTCTGCCGAGGTGTAGTTGAAGACGCGGAGGTCTTCGCGCTCAACCGAAGCAGCTGCTTCGCGGTAGCCGTCGTCGCCCGCGAGCGGGGCCGCGCCATTGCCACTCGTGTAGCGGATGGCTTCGCGCATTTCCGCGTTGTTGTTCGCGATGATCAGGCGGTTTTGATCGAAGGCGAAGGAATAGCGGATCGGTGACTCTTCCGCGCCAGGTGTGTTGATGTCCACGACCGTAAGGTTGTCTTCCTTGGAGACTTCAAGCGCGCCGCCCATGTCCGGGTCTTTGGTCAGGCTGTCGATAAGTGTCGCGAGGTTTTCCGAGGTCTGCTGTCCGTTCTTGAAGCTCAAGACGAAAGCCTGACTGTAGGTCATCTCGCGCATCACCGGATCGGTGATCTGGTTGGCAGCTTCAGGGGCAAGCTCGCGCTGGTACATGAAGTGCTCGCCGGCGATGTTCTTCAGAATTCCGTCGAGCGGGTTCACGCCGTACTGGGAGGCGATGGAGCCGGCCTGCATGCCAACAATGCCACCCATTCCGGGCTGGAACGTATCGATGATCTTGATCGCCGCGTCGACGACTGCGCCGATATCAAGCATCCATGAGGCGAATCCGAGCGAATCGCCGGGCACCTTGGCGGCGCCATCGAGTTGTGCGTCGTCGGTGCTATAAAGGGCGGCGAGCATGCCGTTCTTCTCGCTCGCGACGGAAACTCGCGCGATTGACGAGACGTTGTTGTCCTCGAAATCAAGCGAGCCGAGCAGCGAGTGGAAGTCCATCGCGCCCGTGACGCTCATCTTCTGAAGGAAATCAGCGCCCTGCTCACCGAAGGCCGTGGTGGTCAGGCTGTTGATGTTTACGAATGCGAAGACGTCGCCGAGCGGTTCGCCCTGTGCGGCGCTGCGGAAGCCGTCGGTCGAGCTGATACCGTTGCCGCCACCCTCGCCGATGGAGTTGATCGCTGTCTTGATGGCCGATTCCGACGCATCCACGGCGAAGACGAACCATCCCTCGGGGAAGGCGTAGTTGATTGTCTCGAAGTCCGGGTCTTCGGCCATCATGCCGAAGTCAGAGTCATCATCATCTTCGACGACGCTGAGGGTGTAGACCGTGGTGCCGCCTGTCGAGAATGTGGTGCGCTCGACTTCGTCGGCCATGTCTTCGCGCATGGAGTCTGTAAGCGTGCGAAACGTGCTCTGACCGGCCTCGTCTGTTTCGATGGCGACCATGAAGTAGAAGTCTTCATTGCCTTCCTGCCACCCGATCCATGCGCCGACACCGCCCTTGGCGGCGTCGCAGAGTGCGTCCATGTCGACTTCGGTCTCGCCGGAGAAATCTTCGCTGATCTCAGCGAACTTTCCGTCGACGAATTCGCGCAGTTTGCTCAGTTCCTGATCCTGCCAAGCGCGGCCCATGGGGCTGGCTTCCAGTTCTGACTTTGTTTCCGGTAGGCTATCAACCCACGCTGCGGCGACCGCGTCGCTGGGGATAATGCCAGCCATGTCGGCTGCCGAAACGCTGATGGGAAGCGAAACGGATCCCATGGCAACAGCGATCATGGCACTTTTGGTGATGCTTTTCATCTAAAGAGCTCCTTTAATTTGGGGAGAAGGACCGGCGCCGGTAAGCGCTTCCGCCGACTTGATCCAAGCTGACAGATGATGCCACTCCTCCACAGACACTACGCAGAGCAGGGGTTCAACCTTCACGGAGGCGGGCGGCGCAAGGAGTAAGCGGCTCGGGTGCATCCCGGAAATCCGTCAAGCTTTCGTCTGAAACTCGCCCCGGAGGGGTAACCGCATGTAGCGCGGTGCAAGACCTGCCGAGCAAAGCGAGGCTGGTCGCGGCTCCGTGTTAGGGGGTCGTAAAGACGTGCGCCGGAGGCGTACTCGCGACGCCCGGTTTGCTAACACGCTGCGGGCACACCTCCGGTGCGCGGCTTCAGGCCGAGTTTTCACGGGGCTGCGGTTGGCTCGCTTTGCTCGCTCAACCTGACCCCGCGCTACATGCGACTGCACCTCCGGTGCCCACACGGCCCAGCTGCTCAGCCCCATAAACCATCCCGCAGATCCGGGAGATGCACCCAAGCCGCGCCGCCTTCGCACAATAGAGTTGATCCCCTCGCCGAGCATTCGAGTATCAAGCGAGGCAAGAAGCCCATTCCGTTCACAACTGGAGGAATCCACCATGAGATTCAGATCTAAATTCGTGCTCGCACTCGGCGCTGCCATCGTCACGACGCTGGCAGGCTGCGCCATGATCGGCGGCGGAAGCAACGGAAGGACCTATACCAGCGTCCACGGCCTCATGCACGACATGGACAAGGCGCACATGCTCGCCATGAGCAAGGAACTCGGCCTCTCCCGCAAGGGTACCGATCAGCTGGTACTCTACTCAAGCATCCTCACCCGGGAAGACATCCGCACCGACGACGGACAGTTCCTCGCCCACGCGAGAACGCTCGAAGCGGCCACGCTCCAATTGCAGGCGGCGATTAAGGCCCGCGACTACGAGCGGATCGGCAATTCCCAAGCGCTCGTCGTGAAGAGCTGCTCTGACTGCCACGGCGATTACCGAAAATGACGAAGAAACACCGCAGCCGTCAGGGCGAAACCGCTTGCCTGAATTCAAGGAAGGCGACAATCTTTGCCCATGGTACGGAGAATTAGGGAAAATGGGACCGGAGGAAGGTCACGATGAGGTTTGAAGATGTCATGGCGGCAGTGCGCAACTGCGCCGCATTCGAGAGGCTTTCCGCCGCACAACTCGGACACCTGCTAATGCTCGCTTCCGTGAAGGAAGTTCCGCAGGGAGAGTACCTCTTCAAGAAGGGCGACAAGCAGACTGATGAGTTTGGCCTCATCGTCGCAGGTGGGCTAGACATCCTCTCGGATAGCAATGGCGACTCGCTGTTCACTCGTGGCGGCGGCGACCTGATGGGCGAAATCGGCAAGGTCAACCCCAAGGGCGAGCGCACACGCACCGTCCGTGCTTCTCAGGTCACCGGCATGCTCTTTTGGAGATTCTCCGAAATCGCGGATGCCGATTCGACCATCGCCGATGAGCTAGCGCGCAAGTTCGAGGACATCGCCTTCGAGCGTCTCGCTCAGGACTTCGATTAGTCAGCGATTGATTTGGATACAGAGGACATGAAACCGCAGGGCGATAAGAAGTCCAGCCGCGAGGCTGAGACCGAATCGTCGACGTTTATCCCCGCCCCTCCCTCCGCCCTCTTTCAAAAAACGGAAGAGTACCAGGACGCGAGTGCACAGGGGGAGGCATCTACCAAGCCCATGGCCGACAAGAACATCGACCTGCCCGTAGGAATGGAGCTCTCTTCCAAGTACACCTACGAGATCGGAAAACCCCTCGGACGCGGTGGGTTCGGATCTGTGTATCTCGCCAAGTGCCTTTCTCACGATCCTGAAGACGACGATTCCCCACCGGAACAAGTCGCCATCAAAGTTTACCATGCGCCGCAGGACTCCGACTCGACGAAGCTCCTCAAGAGAGAGCTGGCCGCGCTCCTTGCCCTGCGCAACGACCGCATTCCCCGCGTCTATGACTGGTCGATCAGCGGGCCATACGCCTTCACGGTGATGGATTACTTCCCCAAGGGAAGCCTCACGGACCTGCGCTCGCTCATGGGCAACATGCCATCTGAGATGGCGTGGCGGCTCCTCGCCGATCTGATGGCAGCCCTCAATGCCGCCCACGTTGCCAGCCTCCTCCATCTCGATATCAAGCCCGGTAACGTGCTCATCGATGACCACGGCGGGTTTGTGCTCACCGATTTTGGCATCTCTCAGGGCAGCATGGTTTCATGGAACATCGTCGATCCCGGCATCGGGACGCGTGGCTATCACGCGCCGGAGCAGCCGAAGCTCCATGAGGAACTGATCGACGTGCGAACGGATCTTTGGGGAGTCGGCGCAACGGTCTGGTCGATGTTTACCGGTCTCGAGCTGTCTGATTCGAAGAACAAACCGAAGCTCTGGCCGGAGGACCCCGAGTTGGGTCTACCGCCGATGACCAAGTTCCGCCCCGACTGCCCATCAGAGCTGAACAACATAGTCATGAGCCTGCTGCACGTCGACCGCACCGACCGCCCGAGCTGCGCCGCAGAAGTCCTCCAACGCATGGTGCAACTCAGCGGCGAGGTCCCGATTGATTCGGAGACCATCAGCGCGGCGGTCGGAATGCCCATCAGCGACAGCGAACGCGCGCAGATGGTCAGCGGCCTCATCGACCCGCTGTGGGCCTCGGTCTGCCGCACGAGAGGCTTTCACCGGTTCCTCGTCCGCTTCGAGGACGGACAGCACCTGTGCCATCAGGGCGAAAAGTCCTACTCCACCTACTTGCTTCTCAAAGGCCGCGTGAAGATCACCCGCAACGACGAGGTCATCGCCAACGAATCCCGAGAAGGCGTGTTCCTCGGCGAGATTTCCACGCTCACCGGAACTGAGCGCACGGCGAGCATGCTCGCCGACGGGCCGGTTTGGGCCTGCGTTTTCAACCTGCCCGACCTCGAAAAGCTCGTGACCTGCAACCCTGCGGTCGGCCTCAGGATGATCAAGTCCCTCGCCCAACGAATCGCCGAAGACCGCCTGCGGACGAGCTAGCGCGACTCCCGCAAATTCAGCCAGATTGAGCGTCAGCCTGAATGTTCGTTTCCGTGGCTAGTCCAAACAAGCGCATCGCACGTGGACAACATAGCCTATAGTTGCCGACGGAATGGGAGGCTACCATAGGACTCTGTGGCATGGGGTTTTGAACCGCAATCGAGGTTCGACAGAAGACCAGCGCGAACCCTATTCAGTTCTGGAATTGAGAATAGAACTCGGTTCCAATATGGAACCACTATTCGGGAAGGAACTATCTACTACTGATTGTAACGGAGCGGTTTTGAATACGGATGACGTCCGAACTGCGCGCACTATCTGCCACGCCTCCCGTAACGCCGTAACCCGAGTCCGGCGACCATTCGCTGGCCGAGTCGCCGTCTTCCATCAGGTCAAACTCAAAAGCTGTCAGCGCACGCGTGCCCACGGGTACCTTCTTCACCTCCTCGGTCAGTCCGTTGAAGTAATAGCGAGTCACCTCGTCACTGTCAATCTGCTTGGAGATGCGACGGCCCGTGGCGTCGTAGGTGTAGGCCGCCGTGTACAGCGTCGATGGGCTGGTCCAACCCGAAGCGTAGTCCTTCTTGATAACGCTCGTGAGCCTGTCGTTTTCGCTCCACTCGTAATCCCACTCGATGTTGTCCGTGGCGTAGCGACGGTACTCGGTGTTGCCGCGGTCGTCGTAATCGATTTGAATCTAACTTTTGGTGAGGCCAACGGAACAGGAACGCTCGTCCAAAAGATAGCCGTTGTTGGGGAGGGAACCACGCACAACGAGGCGGACACCGAGAAACTGGATAGTGAGCGCGATCGGCTCATGCGGGCAGCCAGACTAGCGTAACTGCGCATTCTCAATTCGATTTAGAAGCTCGTTCAGTTTCTGGCGATCGACTTCTTGAGGAAGAGGGCCATCGATCAACTGCGCGAGTTTGAATCGAGCAGCTTGCAGTTGTTTCATTTTTACATTTAACTCCACCTCCGAGTAATCTATCAAGTACTGACCTAGTTTCGAATTGGAAACACAAGTCAGATTTCTCAGCCCTGCCACTTGCGCCGCATATAGATTCAGATCGGCCCCATGCGCCAATACGACTAGATACATTTCCAAGCTCTTCAAATCAAGTTCCCCCCCGTCGCAAATCATAAAGTAATCCTCGCCTTTTGCCCTCAATGCGAAGATGTCGTTGTGTATGCCATTTAGCTCAACGCCTCTTATCGCCTCGCGCGCCTCCAAAATCTTGTTTTCGTCCCGAACTAGGAAATCCCAAAACAATATGCGCCCGGCGAGCAAATCGGGATCAATCCTCTCATCGTCAATCCATCTCTCTAGGGTTTCCGCATCGGCGGCTTCGTGATATACGATATCGGCAAGTGTAGAGTTGTAGCACACCCCGCTAAGATTCTCCACATCCAAAGCGGTCTCTTCCCTCAAGGAAGAAGAAGCGATAGCCAAATTTTTATAGAGGGTCGCCATCTCCTTTTCCTCTCTTATCGAATCATTGATTCGCAGCTTGAGGTGAGCTATAGTCTTGGCCGCGGTCGCATTCTTTGTATTATCGTAGTGCCACACCGCAAAGGATGCCGCTATGATCAACATCGCGACAACAGCAAATTGGATGGGCTTTTTCATGGTCTATTCCACCTGTGAAATGTTGAATTCGGCCTCATAGCATCATCGCCAAAAATCTCGTTGAAGTCATCGCAACCACCAATGCCGAGTACTTCGGCTGCATCATACAAGTCTTCAATCTCTTCCCCCGCATCTACTACGTCGTACAATACCTCAGCTCCAGTAAGCGCTTCAGTTGGGA
>JAUIJJ010000149.1 GCA_030431385.1 bacterium
CGATCAGCTTCGCTGCACCGGCATAGGGCGTGATCTTGTTTTTCTTCATCAGGAAATCAATGCCCGCAGACATCTTGTCGGCGACCTGACGACTGCGCTTAATGATCGCGCTAAAGTCGAACGTCACGTCCTTGGCGGTGATTCCCCATTCCTTGCCGTGAGTGATCTTGTCATAGACCTCGGCGTTTTTCAAAAGCGCCTTGGTGGGGATACAACCCCAGTTGAGGCAGATACCGCCCAGCCGATCTTTATCGACGACGGCGGTTTTCATTTCCAATTGTGCGGCGCGAATCGCGGCGACGTAGCCTCCCGGCCCGCCCCCGATGACCAACACGTCATAACTTGCAGCCATTCGAGATATCTCCGATAGTTCGAGTTCTGTAACACAGGCAGGCGCCCCAAGAGCCAACCAGCCCCCAAGGCACGGCCAGCAGTGTTCGCCCCCGCCAAGAGCGGGTCAAGGTTAGGGAGTCGCCGGAGTCGCGAATCGCAAGCGAAGAAAGCGTGAGGAGGCCTCGCGCGTCATGGATTTGGCATGCGATTCTTCTTGCCTTCGCGTTGGTTTCGCCAAGAGTCTCACGAGAGTTAGTCCCCCCCCCCTCTCTCGCTTCCTGCGCACACACACAGGAGGTTTAGGATATGAAATCCAAAAGACATTCACTAAGATTACGGACTGGGATTGCTCTCTTCGCGGCGTGTACCACGTGTGCACCAGCGCAAGGAGCACCGAACTACAATCAGTACTTCAAGATTTGGGACGATGCAAATGTGGATCGGCTCATTCTCTCAGCTGACTTCAACCAAGACGGGAAGAACGACTTTCTCGTCACGAGAAATGATGTTGTGAAGTTCTTACAGAATGACGCGATTCTCGAGTTTAGTTTCAGAGACATGCAGCCACATTACGCCTTGGAGTATCGAGATTTCTCCGTGATTTCAGAGGACTTTAATGGCGACGGGTTGCCAGATGTCTTGGGTGGCACGGGTTCCACCAATCTCTCCTTCAACGAAGGGACCGGAGACTTCACCTTTAGCCATTTCATTATCGATGAAGCGGCGGGTTCAAGATACTATGCGGCCGCAGACTTTGACTTGGACGGCGACATGGATTTCGTATCCACTGGAGACGGTCTTAAGCTGTTCTTGAATGCAAACAGAGTCGGCACAGAGTGGGAGGCATACGAGTTAGGCTCTTACGCCGGTGTTGTCCGAGTCTTGTATGCAGATTCCGATCAGTACCCCGACATCTTGACAGCAGGAGACGGTGGGCAACTGTTCATAAATGATCACATCGCCACCCCCCATAGCTTCAGGCTGGCCGATTCCCCATTTCCCGAAGCGCTTCCATCGATCTATGCCGTGGGTGATGCTGATGGAGACGGCGCCTCGGAGTTGTATACTGTGAAGACGAATCCGCCTAGTGGGGTACCCCATGTTGCACTTTGGCGAAATGATGGCACTGGATCCTACACGGCTGAGCCGATTAGCTCGATAAATCCCGGAGCCAACGCTATCGGGGTTGGAGATTTGAACGGAGATGGTTTAGACGATGTAGTCGTCGCATCGCTCTTAGACTACAAGATAGCTTGGTATGAATCACCCAACTGGATTGAGCACAGCCTGACTACGCTCGAAATGAATAGGCAAGTGGGGAACCTGATCCTGACAGATATCTCGCAGGATGGCAAACTAGACATTGTACTCAGGAGCTTCGTTTCTCCTCCCACCATCGGCGTGTACGAACAAGTATCACAGCCAGCTGTCTTGGAGTATTCAGTAGTTGATTTCAGCGGCGACGGGATACTGCAGCCGGGGGAACCCGGAACCGTTATGATGCATGTTCAAAACTTCGACCAAGTTTCTCACGATGTCACCTGTCGTGTATCGAGCCCGCACCTCTCTTTCGATGCAGATTCGCTTGGTTTAGGTGTGCTCGGCCCGGGTGAGACCACTTTGGCCGAATATACATTCACCGCATCGCCAGACCTCACCATGTGCGGCGAACCGCTACACTTCGAGATTACACTACAAAGCACCGAAAACTCTCGAATCCAGGGCCTTCCGAGAACTCTCTATGGCGGAGAGGTCGAAACAACTGTGTCGGGAGCAAGCGTTCCAGACTTATTGATCCCCGATGGTGACCCAGTCGGTGTGACAGACGTGATTCATATCGATGGCCTCCCGGGAAAGGTGTCAGGCTTCGGTAACAGGATCGTTTTCGACTTTTCCCACCCCGATGAATCTCAGCTCACTGGGTATCTGACTTGCCCAGATGGAGATGAACACCAAGTATTCACGCGTGGTGATTGGGACTCAAATGACTCCGAGAGGGTTTTTGGGGCTATTCCCTCCAGTTGCGAAGTATCAGGAAACTGGACCCTACGGGTGGTGGACGAGACCCCCTCGGCCGAGGGCAGATTGCTCAGTTGGTCCTTGGAGTTTACGTACATTGCCGATTCATGCGTCCTCTACACTGGCGCAACGCCAACACCTTCACCGACGCCGACGGTAACCCCGACTGCAACTCCTACACAATCCCCTACGCCTACCCCTTCACCAACGCCGACGGGACCTAGCTCTGATCCCGAAACGGCATTTACAAATCTAACACCCCAGCACTGGGAATTCAGTGGGGCCATTGATCCGTTTGATGCTTCCGATCCTGTGACGGATGGTGGCTTGGGATTCACGTTGCTGGAACCAGCGAACACATTCTGTTTCTGGCAGACGAGCGCGCTTTTGGACCCCTTGCCAGAAGGCGTGCATCGATTGGAATTCTCGATCAATGCGTCAATATCAGAAGGCGAGACATTCCCGGAATTCCGCACTCGGATTCTCACCGAGTCACCCCAAGAGGCGCTAACCTTTGTTACCAGCGACTTCTCAATCGACTCTTCAAAGTCAGTAACTGTGCTTTGGAAGAGCGATGGGGTGACGCCCTGGCGCGTGGCCTTGGATCTCATCTCTTTCGATGCTGGTAACGGTGGGTCGATAGTGGTGGATCGGGTCACTGCGACGACTCTCGACTAGCGGAGGTGGGCATCGGGAATTCACCCACTCGATGTCCTCTCTCCTCAATCTTCCCTCAGAATCAGGAACGGGACTTTATCTCGGATTAGCTCAGGCGGCGGAGTTGGGAGGCTGTCTTTGAGTGGCGCGAAGATGTCGTGGAGGCATCGACGGAAGTCGCCGAGCGCGAAGCCTTCGTATTGTTCCGGGTAGGGAGAGAGGTAGCCGCTAGCTGAGAGGTAGAGCCTCCGCGCGCCGGAGATGTTTCCGCGCTCCCAATGACAGATCGCCACAGCCGCTTGGATGAGACCCTTGTAATACATCTTCAGCGGCTCGACCTCGATCACCCACAAATCCTCCAGCACCTCGTGCGCCTCGAAGAAGTCGCGTTCATTGAAAAGGCGGAAGTACTCGCGGTACTCGGTCGGGTAGGGGATCGGGCTGTCGAGTTGATTGCTCATAGGCGCGAGGCCGCGAGGGCTATTCCTGATCTTCGCGCGGTTCAAGACGCCGCTGACGGCGAGCTTCCTGAGCTTCCTTCTGCTGGCGCAGGATCTTCTCTTCCATCTTCTGGCGCGTGTTGATGAAGCCCTCACGCGATACGACCTCGCTGGACAGCTGGGCCTGACCTTTCCGAAAACAGTTCTTCATTTCCAACTGGCCGAGCAGGTCAGCGATGGAGAGGCTCTTGCGACTGCTTGCGGGGGGGTGAACCTCGAACTGCGTCTTCACGTTCTTCATCATGCGGTCGGGCGTGAAGGGCTTCGTGAGGTAGAGCGTCGCGCCAAGCCGATAGCCGTGCTTGATGTCGCCGGCGGTGGACTTCGCGGAGAGGATAATGATGGGGAGGTCTTTGGTATCGGGCTTCTTGCGCAGCATCTCGAGGAGTTGGAAGCCGTTGATGCGCGGCATCATGATATCCAGCACCAGCAGGTCCGGCTCGAACAGATCCATCAGCTCATAGAGGTCCATCGGATTGCTGAGTGTCAGCACATCGTATTCGCCCTGAAGAGTGTGGCGCACCAGCTCGAGGATGTCCTCGCTGTCGTCCACAACCAAGATACGAAAACGGGAGGTTTGAGTCTCCGCCATTGTGTGCTGCCTCCGGTGCTGAAGTTGGTTCCGAGCGTGAGCACCTCAGTCGCGAGTGTCAATTCCAGCCCAGCGGGCAGGGTCGCGCCGTGGTATTGTCATCCGACTCACCCTAAAGTGAAAGCGCGATCACTATCGCTCGCTCGCCCTAATTCGTCATCCGCCGGACTACTTCCTCAACGATGCGGCGCACGTCGTCGGGCCACGGTGCCGACGCTGTGCCCTCAGTCGCAGGGGTGGTCGCCGTGGTCTTAGCGACCTTTGGCGAATCAACAATCGGCCCGGAATGCGGGACGAATCGCTCAGAAGGAACCGAGTCGGGCGCAGCCGCCTGAGATGGCATACCCCCGTCGCAAAGCGCCTCCGGCGAGCGTGGGTCGGGAAGGCCGAAGCGCTCCTTCAGCCGCATCAAGTCCTGCATGCCCTGCACGTCGATCTGGTTCCAATCGCCGACCTGCTTTGCCAGCAGGAGGATGCGGCAGTACTGGTCCAAGGTCTCCATCTTGTAAAACGCGTCGAAGGGGTCCTGACCCATTGTTACGGCACCGTGATTGGTCAGCAGAATACAATCGTGGGTGCGTACCCATGGCGCGATGGAATGCGCGAATTCCCACGTGCCCGTCGTCTGGTAGGGCGCCATGGGGATCTCGCCGAGGAGGACTTCCACCTCGGGCAGCACACACTTGGGAAGCTCCCGCCGCGCGATGGCGAAAGCCGTCGCGTGGGGCGGATGGACGTGGACGACGGACTTAATCGCCGGGCGCTGTTGGTAAATGTAGAGATGGAGCTTGATCTCGCTCGTGCTCCGCTTGCCGGCATTCACTGGCGTCCCGTCGAGGTCGACGATCACCATGTCTTCCGGCTTCATGAAGCCCTTGGAAACCATCGTCGGCGTGCACAGCACCCGATCCTCTGAGAGGCGGAAGGAAAAATTCCCGTCGTTCGACGCGACGAAGTTCTTCTGCCAGACGCGTCGCCCGATCTCGCTGAGTATCTGCCGGAGTTCCTGTTCCATAATTCGCCTTCAAATTTACCTTGGGACGAGCAACTTCACGCCTCCTCGCGGGGGCAAGGGGAGCGCTCGCCTACTTCCGAACTCTCACAATCGCAAACCAACAATATCGCTTCGTGAACCACAGCAAATGATCCACCGCGAGCAGCGTTTTTTCCGCCAGGCGATAGAGGCGAGGCATCCGCAACGAGTAGTTGAGCGGCGACGCCAGAAACGCAAGAAAGTACCTTCTGCGCGTGTCGATTGCCGCGCCGGACTTCTCGAACGGATCGGTTAGCTCGTCGAGCCGATTCTGGTTAAAGTAATCCGTGATCTCCTGCCAGATTTTCGGCGCAGCTAGCCGACGATAGAGGTTCACGAGCGGATGACCGTCGAGTGGTTCGATGAAGACCGCGACCCCTCCGCCGGCGAGCGTGCGATCCAGCTCAGCAGCGGTCTCTCCGAGCTGCGTGTGAATCAGGACGCTCTTGGTCGTTTGGCGATTGAGCGAACCGCTCAGGAACGGAAGGGACTCGCCGGTGCAGAGGACAAAGCGGACGCGCTCGCGCACTCCTGCTTCCTCCGCCATTTTTCCTGCGAGTTGGAGCCTGGGAAGGCTGAGGTCCGCGACGATGACGTTCGCCCCCCGCCGGGCCAGCAGGATCGCCATGAGCCCCAGTCCTCCGCCGAGCTCCAAAACCGTTGCGCCCCCAAGCGGTTCCAGCAGGTCCAGCGCTTCCTCGACATCCGCCGTCAGATAGAGGCTCAGCTGGCGTTCGAGCTCCGCCGTGTTGGGTCCCGCGCCAAGGTTTTGAGCGTCGAGAGTTTGCTCCCAATGGTGGCGATTTTGTTTCCACCGTTCCGGCTTGTCGGGATTCACTTGCTGCATGGTTTGGGATGCGCTACGATCCGCGCGAATCATTCCTTACCCGCTCTAGCTGCGGACAAAATCGAATTTCCGGTTACAATCTCATGGCATCCAGGCACACGAAGAAGAAGCTCGATCTTCACGATCCGGAGTTTATCGTCGACCGCGAGTTGAGCTGGCTCGCCTTTAACGACCGCGTCCTCGAAGAGGCAGAGGACCCGACCACGCCATTGCTTGAGAGACTCCGGTTTCTTGGCATCGTGGCAAGCAATCTCGACGAATTTTTCATGGTCCGTGTTTCCGGCATTCAGGAACAGATCGCAGCGGAGGTCCGAAAGCGCAACCCCGCTGGCTTCCTTCCCGAGGAACATTTCAAGGCCGTCCACGAGAAAGCCCACGAGCAAGTCAACCGTCAATACCGCTGCTACAACGAACACGTCCTCCCGGCGTTGTGCGAAGAGGGCGTCTCGATTCGCAAGGTCAAGGAGCTCAGCACCAACCCGCGCCAGTTCGTACGCCGGTTTTTCGACCGGGAGGTATTCCCGGTGCTCACGCCTCTGGCGGTGGATTCCGGACATCCGTTCCCACACCTGAGGAACCTCTCGCTGAATCTATCGGTTCGCCTGGAACCACCGCGCAGCGAACGCTCACAGAACATGCTCTTCGCCGTCGTGCAGGTGCCTGCCGTGCTCGACCGAATGATCCGCATCCCGGCCGCTGGTAATCAGATCGAGTTCGTCCTGCTAGAGGACATCATCGCTCAGGAAATCGGACTCCTTTTTCCCGGCATGAAGGTCCAAGAAGTCGCCGCGTTCCGTGTCACCCGCGACGCCGACGTGGAGTTTGCCGAAGAAGAGGCAGACGACCTGCTCAAGTCTATCGAAGAGGAACTGCGCCAGCGCGAACGCGGCAACGCCGTGCGTATCGGCATCGAGGACAAGATGAGCAAGCACCTCGCCGGGCAACTCGCGCGCACGCTGGGGCTATCGAACTTGCAAGTCTACCGAATGGACGGGCCTATCAACCTCGTCGATGTGGGATCGATCGTGAACGCTGTCGGGCGCGACGACCTGAAGTTCCCACCATTCGTTCCCTCTCAACGCGACTCCACCCGCCGCGAGAATATCTTCAGTGCTGCCGCGAGGGAAGACATCCTCGTCCACCATCCCTACGAGTCTTTCAGCACCGTCGAGGACTTCATCACACAAGCGGCGAAGGACCCGGCTGTACTCGCCATCAAGCAAACGCTCTATCGAACCTCTGGTCACTCACCGGTTATTCGTGGGCTGATGGCAGCAGCCGAAAGCGGCAAGCAGGTGGCCGCGCTCGTCGAGTTGAAAGCGCGCTTCGACGAGGAGCGTAACATTAGCTGGGCTCGTCAGATGGAGAAAGCCGGCGTCCATGTTGTATATGGTCTCGTCGGGTTGAAAACTCATGCAAAAATCTGTTTGGTGGTGCGCAAAGAAGAAGGCGGCATTCGTCGTTATGTGCATTTGGGAACAGGTAACTATAACCCCATCACGGCGCGTATCTACACTGACTTGGGACTGATTACCTGTGATCCCGATTTATGCGACGATGCGACTGAATTGTTTAACTTGCTAACTGGCTATTCTAGAAATCCAAAATGGAGAAAAATGGTCGTCGCGCCGATCAACATGCGTCGCAAGATCATGCGTCTCATCGACGAACAAATGGCACTGGGAAACAAAGGTCGCATCCGCGCCAAAATGAATTCTCTGGTCGATCAGGAAATCATTGTAAAACTCTACGAAGCGAGCCGGGCCGGTGTTCGTATTGATTTGGTGGTTAGGGGCATTTGCTGTCTCCGCCCGGGGCTTCCCGACATTTCCGAAAACATTTCCGTGTGTTCCATTATAGGCCGCTTTCTCGAACACTCTCGAATTTTCATATTCGGCGACGGAGAGAACGAACAGGTCTTTCTCACTTCTGCCGACTGGATGCCAAGAAATCTCGACCGCCGCGTGGAGGCGATGTTCCCCATCGAGGCCCCCGCGCTCAAGCGACGCGTTGTCGAGGAAATCTTCGAAACTGCCTTGCGAGACAATGTGAAGCGGCGTGTCCTCAAAGTTGATGGAAACTACGAACGCGTCAAGTTGGCGGCAAAGGAAACGCCTCTTTCCTTTCAACAACACATGGTTGCGATCGAATCGAACCTCCGCGACGAATCTCGACAGCGCGATAGCACTTCCGAGGTGCTCGTAGGTGGCGACGTCGCTTCCTCGCTCCAGCCGCTGAAACCGCTCCGCCCGGCCAAACCGGCAGCGAGAACACTACGCGTTCCCGCCAAGGCGTTGCTCACCGAACTCCATAGCCATAACAAGGGGAGCAGTGGCGAACCGACCAAGAAGCTACTTCGCAAGAATGTTCAGGCGAAAGAAAACGGCGACTAGTTACCAAACGTTAGTATATAATAAACTTGTCGCCGAGGGAGTCTTCCACTCCCTCGAAAATAGGGCGGTAGAACTCGTCGAAAGCCAACTGTGCGACGTGCTCGTATCCGGTGCCGTTCAGGTGAAAACAATCTGAATTGAGAAACATCGATTGTGGCGGCGAGGGGATTGTCGGATCGCCGGGAAGCTGGATATCGCCGGGATCGATGTTCATCGACGGATAGCCGAACTTGTTTTGCATCAGACCATACATGCTCACATATCCAACGCGATCATTGTTAAGAGCGATCCCCGCCATGTATGGCTCAAACTGGAGAAGTGCTG
>JAUIJJ010000150.1 GCA_030431385.1 bacterium
TTCCTCCGATTCAATGCTCGCGCGCGCGCCGCAAGGCATCGACAACCTCACATTTCAGACCAGCGACATCGCCGCATTTTCCAGCGATCACCAGTGGGACATCGTCTTTTCCAACGCCGCGCTGCACTGGCTGCCCGATCACGAACGGCTCATCGCGCAGGTCGCCGGGCACGTCGCACCGGGCGGATTGCTCGCCGTGCAGGTTCCCGCGAATCACGACCACCCGAGCCAAACGATTGCAGCAGACCTCGCCCAAGAGGAGCCGTTCTCAGCGGCCCTCGGCGGCTTCTATCGGCAATCGCCGGTCCTCCTCCCGGAGGAATACGCACGTCTGCTGTTTCGCCTCGGATTTCCTGATCAGCTCACGCGGCTCAACGTCTACGGACACGAGCTCGACGGGCCCGAGCATGTGATCGAGTGGGTGAAGGGAACGACCCTCACCGACTACGAAAAACGCCTCTCGCCAAAGGACTATGCCGCGTTCATCGCAGAGTATAGCCAGCGCTTGCTCGCCGTTCTCGGGGACGACAACCCGCACTTCTTCCCCTTCAAACGCATCCTCTTCATCGCGCAGAAACCAGCCTGAAAAAACAACCGCCCGGTGAAGCCACCGGGCGGAAAATGACTCTCTGTTGATCTGGTTCTAGCGGACGAACTTGGGCATCAGGTCGGCGCTGGAAAACAGACCGTGTATACCGCGATCGTGCAGCTCCAGGCCAGCTTTCATCCAACCGAACGCCGGGCCGAGGACGTTTGCTGCCATCGAGGTCTCGTTGCCGAGAACGAAACTGTGCTCGGAGACTTTCCCCTCAAAGGTGCGGCCGCGAAGTGTCATCGACGTGCTGACCGGCTTGACCGGCTTCCGCGTATCCACCAAGCCGCCGACGTTTACCTTTTCACAAGTGGCGACTCCTGCACGCTCCAGAAGGATGTCGTCGGCGTGCTCCATGTTGTGAAGCTCAATCACACCGTGGGTTTCGTCGAGAATCCGCTCGATATCCGCATCGCTCAGCGCGCGAACCGATTCCGTGTCATAGCCCGGCATGTGGGCGATGTCCTCGCGGACCGTCGCTTTGTAGGTATCCCAGTTCTTCATGCCAACGCCGAACCAGATTTTGACTTCCTCGACTTCGGCGAAGGACTGTGCCGCGAGGTTCGCGGCTGCGGTCAGCAGGCCCGGAGTGGCTCCTGCGCCGGTCACATACAGCACCTTGCTATCGGATATCTGGCCTTCTGTCGCGACGATCTGCTGCACTGCCGACGTCCGCTTGAGCGCGTCGACAATGACACCGTCGAATCCTTCCTTCGCAAAACGGACGATCAGCGAAGGGATGAAATCATTGGGAAGATTAGGCACTGCGAGAAACACGGCGTCGACCTTGCCGGCCTTGTTGAGCGCGATGACCTCGCCTGCGGCGTCGTCGGTCTCGCGGCCAATCTCCGGCAGCGAGCAAACGCTACCCGTGGGCTCGAGCGCATCAATCGAAGCTGATCGAATCCCCTCGGCATCATAGGCGATGCCTTTGGAATCGCCGACGGCCACGAGGCGAAACTCATTCTTCTGCTCAAGGAGGCGCACAGCAGAGCGGCCAAGCCCTCCAGCCCCGAGAATTGCAATCTGACGTACGTTATCAGTCATCTTCAGCCTTTCGAGAATCAATCTAAGCAATAAACCGAACTAAACGGTGGGCGGTTTGCGGGGTCAAAGGAAAGAGGTCACGGTGGGGGAGGAGAAACACCCAGCGCGGCGCCGGTTTGTCGGATCAGTGGGTCGGTGGGGTCGAGTTCGAGGGCGCGTTTGATGGAGTCTTGCGCCGCGGGCTGTTGGTTGTTGATCAGATACCAGACCGCCGCGAGCCGATGCCCCTGAGCGTTGTTTGGATACTGTTCAACGAGCGACTGGAGTTGCTCGAATGAGAGAGCCATGTCCTCTGCGGCGGAGGTCGGGTTTCCCTGTTCAGCAAGCACACGCGACCTCGACAGGTAGAGTGCGCCGAGAGACTCCATCGCGATCTCGCTATTGGGGGTAGCGGCCTCCCAGTTAGCGATGTTTAACTCCAAGTCGTTGCGCCAATCGAAAGTGCGCAGAAAACTCAATCCACCAAGTAACACTATGAATGGTAGCGAGAGTAGTAGCAATGTGCGGCGCGAGAAGAGCTCCCTGCGCAGACCGGTCTCGGTGAGGCCTGCGAAAATGAAGGCAATTCCCCCCATGGGAACATAGCAGAATCGCTCGGCGATGGGATCGGGCACGACGATGATTTGCGACACGGGTAAGAATGCCGCGGCTATCCACGCAATTCCGAGAAGCACAGTTGGCGCGCAACGCGTTAGCAGGACCGGAACCGCAGCGGCCACGGTCAGTATCGAGAGACTCAGCCAAAGGCGCAAATCCCCTAAAGTAGTAATCGGATCAAACGCGTGATCGATACGCATTGGAAACGGTATCAGCAGTTTGTTCAGATAAATCTCGCAACTCGCGACAATGAAATTCGCGATCCCGAGTAGCCGCCCTTCACTTCCCAGATAGTCGAACCCTACCATATCATATCGGAACAGGCGCCAGATCAGAAACCATACAATGAAGATCAATAGGAAGGAACCAAACACACCGAGTGATCGGCTTCGCTTTGCGTCCCAAAACTGAGTCAATACCAGCAGCGGCGCCATAGGAAGCACGACGACCGCGATTTCCTTAAACAGTAACGCGATCGCGAATAGTGAAATGGCCCCCGCCAAGTATCCGTTCTTTCGCGTGGCCATCCACTTAACGATGCAATTCAATGATAGAAGCACAAAGGTGAGCGCGCTGAGGTCTCCTCGGAACCCTACACAGAGAACCGTCTCAGTGACGAGTGGGTGGACCAGAAACAAAAGTGACGCGGGAAGGGCTGCGAATTCGTAGTCGCCCTCCTTGAATCCTGCAAAACTTCGAATAAGTAGAAACAACAACCACCCGTTCAGCGCATGAAACAGCAAATTGAGCGCGTGAGAGAGAGCGGGGCGCGTGCCGAACAGATGGTCATCTACTGCCATATAGAGAAACGCGGTTAATGGGCGCCAACTGAGAATCGTCGTCACACCGCTGTACTCGTCTGGAGAAATCAACGCGGAAAGCGCCGCCCACTCCTTCCCCTTCATATTGTTGATGAGCATCTCTCCGTCGTAGGCGTATTCATTGTACAATGAATTGCCAAACACGAGAAACGTTACAAGAAGGAATAGAACTAGTGAATGGATGAGCGACAGGCGAAACTTATAGGGAGGCGCGAGTTCTGCTTCCCAGCCTCGGTGGTGATAGTCTTCGACTAAATGTTCACCGGAATTCGTCGCCACCGATTAACTCATATCCAAGTCAGAGTCCATGTCGCCGAAAGTCGAATCGCTTTCTTTGATTCCGGAGAGGTCCCACGATCCGCTTGGTGTTCGGATCTTGTTTCCGTGTGAAGCGCCTCCACCCGAGGGCGCGCCGTGGATCGGGAGCGGCGATGGTTGTTGAAATCCTTTGGGAAGCATGCCTTCTTGAACTGTTGCGGGCGATGCGGACTTTTCGCGCTGTTCGCGCAACTTGATCTGCGACTCTTGCCGAAGGCGTTTTGGGTCACCGCCCAATCGCACGTAGGCTTCGTCGACCAATTGCTTGCACTCGAGCGCGCCCTGAAATCTGTCCGACGGGCTTTTCTCAAGACACTTCATGATGATCTTGTTCACCGATTCAGGTATCACCGGGCAGATTTCCTTCGGAGCTGTTGGTGTCACGTTCACCTGTTGGTAAGAAATATCACCGGATATAAACGGGGGCGAACCGATTAGCAATTCGTAAAGAATGATGCCTGAGGAATAGATGTCGGAACGCGCGTCGATGCGGCCACCGTGGACCTGCTCGGGAGACATATACCGAGGCGTACCGATGAGAGCGCCCGTTGGTGTGAACGTCGCCTCTTCGATGTGTACAATTCCGAAGTCGGTAATCTTCACTATGTTGCCAACACCGATCATGATGTTATCGGGTTTGATATCGCGGTGGATGATGCCTTTCTTATGAGTTGCGTCGAGGGCGTCGCACAACTGGCTCATCCAATCGAGCGCTTGCAGGACATCTTGTGATGAAATGTCGACCGTCTCGGAAAACTTCTGTTCAACAACGTCGCGCAGCGAGGGACCGTCGATGAACTCCATCGCGATATATGACTGGCCATAGTTGTTACTAATGTTATAGTCGAAAATGTTTACAATGTTTTTGTGATGCAGCGTCGCGGCGATGCGTGCCTCGCGGAAGAATCGGTCGATGGCTTTGCCGCTGGAGCTGAGCCCCTCCCGAAGAATCTTCATGGCAACAATTTCGTCGGTTTTCAAGTCCTGCACCTTATGCACAACGCCCATGCCGCCCGAGCCGATCTTACCCACATACTTATACCGACCGATGGCATGGTCGCCGATCAACTCGCGCATCTTCGGGTCGATCTGAAATCCCGCCGCGCCTTCCTTCATCTTGTCTTCGTAGAAGGTCGCCTTTTCCTTAACGTCGCGGAAATCGCTGTCGTATTCAAGTATTAACTTCGCCGAGTTAAATGCGTCCTTAAATTGCTGTGTGTTAAAGAAAGCGATCATGAGATCATAGAGCCGCTCGAGATCTTCCTGTTGGAGAATCGGAAGGGCTTCGAACCGGTCGTAGGAACCATGCAAGTCACCGGCCTACGGTTGGCCTTCATACTGTATTCGGGGATGTCGGCACAGTGGCGATACTCGGCGAGGGCGCGCTCGACGTTTCCGATGCGCAGGTGCTCGTCGCCATGGAGCAACCTCACGTCGCATTCATTTGGATTCTCTAGCAGGATACGCTCGCACGCTTGAAGCAAACGTTGGCTAAGTGCGGCTTGATTGGGCGACTGATCCAATCCCATTTGCGCGTACTTCATACATCGCCGCCACTCCCGTTTCTCGGCGAAGAAGTTCGTGAGAAAACCAAGCTGCTCGGCGCTCAATTGGTGCTTTGTTTTTTCAATGAGTAGGTCGAGCGGTTCCAACAGCGAACGGTACTCGGAAAACCCCAACTCCAACACGCGCATGTATCGTTCGAGTGATTGCAACCATCGGCGATTTTTCCAGTTCAACTCCGCCATTTGCAATTCAGTTTCGATCTCAATCATCTGGTCCTTCGATTTAGCTTCCTGCTGGAGGTATTCCTGTGTCTGTCGCGAGTACTCGTCGTTGTCGTTGATGAATTGAAGAATGTAGACAGCGGTATCCAGCTCGCCGCGTTTTTCCAACAACACTGCCATCTCGTTGAGGTACGACTTCGTCTCGCCGTCGAGGGGAATGCGCGAGAGATATTCGAAGGCTTGACGGAAGTCCTCCATATCGATGAGCACGCGCGCCAAACGCTTCACGAGCACGCGGTCTTCTGACAGCTGCTCGGGGGTGAGCTGCCGTGCCCAGCTAAGCGCTTCGGGCGTATTGCCCTTCATCAAGGCAACACGAGTCAGTTGGCGCAGCGAGTAGCTTAACTCGGATTCGTCGCCGCTTAAATCTTCAATTCGCCTGCGGAGGAAGTCGGCGTACTTCTCCATCACGATCTGTTCAGGACGCGGCGAGTTGATATAGTCTTCGTAAAGTTGGTTGGCCTTCTCCGGGTGGTTGAGGCGCTGGTAGCACTCGGCGCAGAACACGGCGGAATGGCCGCTGAGTTCCCTCAGCCGTCGAACAATCTCGAAGTGGCGGCAGAGCGGTTCGAGTTCTGTGAGCCCGAGGGCCATGGCACAGCGATAGTGCTGGATCGCCTCGCGCTCTTCGCCCTGAATGAGTTGCATGTCGCCAAGCGCGCGGTAGATGTAGGGGCTGTCGGGGAACTCGCGGGTGAGCTTCTTGAGGCGTTCGATGTTTTGCGTGAGGCTGGCTTGATCAATGGCCTCAAGCTCGGTCACATCGCCGATGATGTCGGAGCTTTGGGAGACCAGCCAGGAAATCGACAACGCGCGCTGAATCTTCACGTCTGCCGGGAACAGGGAGGACGCTTGCTCGTAGACTTTCTGCGTCTCGGGGTCGAATCGGCCGGCCTGCGCGTACGCGTAGGTCAACTGCTGGATGATCTTCTCGTTGGCGGGATACCGCGCCAGCGACGTCTCCAGAGCCTCAATCGTCCGCTTCAGGATTTCCTTCTGGCTGCGCGCCATCAGACCGGGCTCTCCCTGTCGGTATTCATCTTGGACGATGCTGCTGCCGACCACGGGTTAGTGCAAGGCAAGTATTGGGAACCGCCATCGCCCCGCCGGGCCAGATAGCAGTTGCCGCTCACCACAGGCGTCAACGAGGACAGCGGGGTCGCACCGGTGGGCGGCACGTGGAATCTTTCACCAATCGAATGGCCAATGTCACCTTCAGAAGTGAGTTCACTCTCTCATCAGATTGAAGACGGGGACGCGGGGCGTGTCCTTGCTCTGGCCGGTCGGCTTGATGCCGACTCCACCGGAGCTGTGTGGACAGACCTCGCCCGCGCAGTCGAGACCGCACCCGGCTCCATCGTAATCCACGCCGAGAAGGTGGATTACTGCGATGGCTTCGGCGCGGGTTTGCTATTGGACCTCCAGCGGCGCGCCCTTGCCAAGGGCCGTGCGCTTCGAATCGAAGGGCTCCAGCCTGCTTTTCAGGAGATGGTCGGCGCGTTCGACCCCGAGCACTACAAAACGCTCGATATCGGGCGCGGCGCGCAGACTTCCGCAGTCACGTCGATCGGTCAGGCAGCCACTGATGTCGTGAAGGACTTGCGCGGCTTCGTCACCTTCATCGGAGAGTTGGCCCTCGCACTGATCTGGGCAGTGAGGAACCCCCGTTCCGTAAGGTGGAAGGACGCGATCCGCACTGCCGAGGTCGCCGGAGCTGACGCACTTCCCGTAGTCGTTCTCGTCGGGTTCCTCATCGGTTTTGTCATGGCGTTTCAATCAGCGATTCCGATGCGCGAGTACGGGGCCGACGTGTTCGTGGCGAGCCTCGTTGGTCTAGCGATGGTTCGCGAGTTGGGTCCGATCATGACGGCGGTCGCGCTCGCTGGCAGGTCCGGCGCCGCTTTCGCTGCGGAACTCGGCACCATGAAGGTCAACGAGGAGATCAGCGCGCTGACCACGATGGGGCTTTCCCCCGCTCGCTTTCTGATCGTGCCGCGCGTCATCGCCGCCGTCCTGATGACGCCGATTCTGACCATTTTCGCAAACGCCGCTGGCATTGCTGGCGGCTACATTGTCTTTATCTCGCTCGGCCACCCTACTGTCCTCTTTCAGGAACAGCTAAGGCTCTATATCGACATGAACGACCTCATGGGCGGGTTGATCAAGGCCTTCGTCTTCGGTATGATCGTCGCCGGCGTGGGCTGCATGAGAGGCTTGCAGACAACAACCGGAGCCAGCGCCGTTGGCCGCTCGACAACCAGCGCGGTCGTGAGCTCCATCGTCATCGTTTCCCTGACCGACGGCCTGTTTTCGGTGATCTACTTCTTTCTGGACTTCTAATGGCCTCGCACGAAGATACCATCATCCAAGTGAGAAACTTCACCGCCGCCTACGGTGATTCGGTGGTCATTGACGACATCTCCTTCGACGTTCACCGCGGCGAGATATTCGTCATTCTGGGTGGGTCCGGTTGCGGCAAGAGTACCCTGCTGAAACACATGATCGGGCTCTACGAGCCCAAGACCGGTTCCATCGCATTCGGCGGCGACGACATCGTCACGGCCCGGGGTGACAAGCGGGTCGAGATTTTGAGGCGCTTTGGGGTCATGTATCAACTCGGCGCGCTCTTTGGGTCGATGACTCTTCTCGAAAACGTCAGGCTCCCGCTCGAAGAATACACCGATCTTCCTCCGGATGCCATGGACCTCATCGCCACAACAAAGTTGGATCTCGTTGGCCTGCGGGAATTCGCCGGTCACATGCCTGCGGAGATCAGCGGGGGCATGCAGAAACGTGCCGCGATCGCCCGCGCCATGGCCCTCGACCCCGGGATTCTGTTTCTGGACGAGCCTTCTGCGGGCCTCGACCCGATCACTTCAGCAGAGCTCGACGACCTCATCAAGCGGCTATCTCGGAGCTTGCAAATCACTTTCGTCATTGTGACACACGAGTTGCCCAGTATCTACGCCATCGCCAATCGCGTCATCATGCTGGACAAGCGGGTGAAGAAGATTGTCGCCGACGGTGACCCCAACGACCTGCGCGAGAACTCGGACAATCCGTGGGTCAGGCAGTTTTTTAATCGCCAAGCAGAGGAACACTCAAAACCATGAGCCAGCAAACTTCCCACTTCAAACTCGGCCTCTTTATTGTTACCGGAACCGCACTCTTTGTCGTGATGGCGGTCCTCTTCGGCGCAGGTGTATTCAAAGAGCAGGGCATTATCATTGAAACCTATGTCGACTCAAGCGTGCAGGGGCTGGAGGTTGGCTCGCCCTTGAAGTATCGTGGTGTGCAGGTCGGCGAGGTGACGTCGATCGATCTCGTCGGCGACTTCTACGGCATCAAGGACTCGCGCCACGCGCGCTACGTTATGGTCGTCATGGAGCTCGAACCGCGGGAAGCGAAGACCTCCCGTAACGAGACAATCCTCGGGGAAGTCTTGTCGATGGTGGAGGCTGGACTGCGCATCAGGCTTACTTCCTCCGGGA